>SVSF01000059.1 GCA_015064425.1 Oscillospiraceae bacterium
TTCCGTTGCCGAGAGTTTTGAAGGAGAGCCCCGCGGATACTTCAGGAATGGGTTCTTCCTCGGTCTCACTTTCCGATTCAGCTTCGGTTTCGGTTTCGGTTTCGCTTTCGGATTCTTCCTCTTCTGTATCGCTTTCGGTTTCCGTTTCTTCTATTTTTTCTGTTACGGTGTCCTCACAAAGCTCACAGATCTTACTTCTGGTATTATCCTCTTCATTGAGTATCCAGTTGCCGTAGCTGTGTCCGAGAGCATTGACAAATTCTGCCTTCACGTTATCCCCGCACTTGGAGCAGGTATACTCTGTATATCCCTTTTCCGTACATGTGGGATCGACAGGAATACCGTCATCGGAAAATTCGTGAGCGCATATGTAGGTTTCCGTTTCGTCTGTATCTTTTTCAAAGTTGGCAGTCTCGTCCTCTTCAGTAACGGAAGGCTTGTATTCGGTTTCTGTCTCAGATTCCGATTCGGAAGCACTTTCTGTTCCTGCGTTTGCTTCCTTGTCTTCAGTTCCGCTTTCTGTTTCATATCCGTCGGTCTGACCGAGATTTCTGTGCCCGTTTTCTTCCTGATATGCATGGATAAGAGATACCAGAATGACTATACCGGCTACAAGAGCTATTGCGGCGGTAACCACAGCCCATATAAAGATAGGACTTGACTTTGTTATTTCACCTTTCTTGGGCACTCTTTTTTCGACTGCGGCTGAGTTCGCATACTGTATTCTCGGAGCTGCAGCAACTCTTTCCGCAGAGGAATTCTGAGCTTTGATTGCCGCTTCAATGTTAGCCAGAACCTTTTCCTGGCATTCAAGCGGAGCGGAGCAGTGGGATGCTGATATAAGGAATACGTCAGATATAACGGGAAGAATACCCGTTCCGAAGGGAATGAATCCATCCTCGCATGCCTTATCAGAGGCAGCTCCTAAAGCATCTCTTGCATCATTTATAGTCTTAATTACCTGACCGGGCTCGCAGGAGAAGAAACGGGAAATTTCATTTTCGTTCATCTCGCAGAAGTAGTACATTAGTACAGAGAGTCTTTGATCATCAGGTAAAGTATCAACTGCGCTGTTGAACAACGCGAGAGATCTTTCGTCGTCCTCAGGGAATACATCCTCGTCGATCCCGTCCTGAGGAACGGATTCGGCTGTCTCTGTAGTACGCATAGAGAATGCTTCCGGGTCAAATCTCTTAGCGATAGCACGGCATCTTGTAACTGCTATAGCGTAGAGCCACTTATCGAAGCCTTCGGGATTTGTCAGCTTCGCTATATTTTTATATACTGCGGAAAATGTTCCCTCAAGGGCAATTCCTGCCTGGGAATCGTCCAAAGTCAGCTTTTTACACAAAAAATAAATGGGGGCAGAGTACTTGGCATACATCTCGATATATGCATCTCTGTTTCCGCTTTGCATTGCTTTTACCAAATCAAATATTTCCATAACGACCTCACCTTCCCAATCTTTTCATAAGACTGAAAATCACAGTAAAAGTTCCATAAAAATATTCTACCATATTTTATTGTAATAGTCAATCAAAAGTCCCCGCAAAAAATAAGAGCAGAGAACTTCTCTGCTCTTATTTAAGTTTGTTCAGATATATCAGCCTCTTACCTTTTTAATAATGATAATTGCTGCAATAACTACTACGATAACGCCGAGACCTACGAAAAGGATCCAGTTTCCGGATCCCTCAACGGGAGCGGGATCTGTTTCAGCTTCAGTCTTTTCTTCGGTCTTTTCTTCAGTCTTTTCTTCAGTCTTTTCCTCGACTTTTTCTGTCTGCTTTTCTGTTTCAGCTTCGGTTTCCTCTTCTACGGGACCTTCGCCGTTAGGACCTGCAACGAGTGCGATCTCACCATGGTTGAAAGAGTTAGCGTGTCCGAGACATTCCTCAGAGTTCCAGTCTATAATGGCGCCGCGCTCTTCGCCGGTAAGGTTATCGTTGATCTGGAATTCAGCGGAAATAACTGTGCCTACCTTGGGTTTGATAACTGTGAAGGGAACTGCAGCTTCGAGCATATATCCGTCATCTGTGATGAGCGCTGCGCCTCTGAACTCGGTAAGGCCGTCAATGAAAGCTTCACCCCAACCGGTGAGCTTACCATTACATGCAACGTTAAAGTTGCCGTTACCTGCATGGTCTCTCATATCGCCCATACCCTTAAGGTTGAGCTCGGAGATCTGAACGTCCATACCGTCCGTATCGCAGTCCTGAACACCCTTTGTGGGAGCGGAAACTACGTTGGAGTCAGTAATGTAAGCAAGAACATAGAGATACTTTTCATCCCAAAGTACCTTTACTTTACCTGTGGTGTCGGAAGGATTTTTGTAGATGTTGGTTGTAAGAAGAGCAACGTCAACTTCATTTGCACTTTCCCAGATAGCATCAACTTCGCAGTCGATGGTGGGAGTGCCGTAGAGAGCTTCAACAGAGCTCATTTCCTTTTCGGCAGATGCGGGGAACGCAACTGCGAAGAGGGAAAGCATAATAGTCATACAGAATATCAATGCTACGATTTTTTTCATAATTTACCTCCTAAATATATCCACAGAGCAGTGGATAGTAAAAATTTAAGATATAGGGAAAGTGATTTTCCCATACATATAAAATACCATAATATTGGCATCAAGTCAACAAATTATTTGTTAATATATGACAATTTATGCGTTTTGCATAAAGTTTTATATAGCTTTTGTTCAATAGTGATATGGACTTGCTTTGTTGTATGTAAAACACATTTTTTATTTACTTTTTTCCGCTGCCGCAAGCTTGGTGTTTCGTCTGTTTTTCACCTCGTCACTCATGGGTTGGATATCACCCGCAGCGGTAAGAGCCATCTTTGTCATCATGGGACCGACTATTTCATACACAAGTACGGAAAAGAGGATTATATTTCTTACAAGAGCGCCCTCAGGACCAAGCTCGGCGGCTGTAACACACATGCCCAACGCAACTCCTGCCTGCGGAAAAAGTGTTATGCCGAGATATTTTTGAGTATTCTTGTCACATTTTGTGAGCGCCGCACTTCCGAGTGCACCGAAATATTTACCTATGCAGCGTGATACTATATAAACCAATCCTATAATGACAACTATGGGATCCATAAATACGCTCAAGTCAAGTTCTGCACCGCTTATAACAAAGAATACCGCAAACAGAGGCGAAGACCATTTGTCGCATCTGTCCATAATATCTTCGGACAGAGGACAGAGATTGCAGAATACAGTTCCCAGCATCATACATACCAGAAGGGAAGAGAAGCTTACCGTAACAGGTCCGATGTCGAACTTCAACATTGAAAGAGCAACTGTCAAGAAAACAAAGGCGATGGAAAGGGAAAGCCTATTGGTATTGGAATGGAAAAGCTTTTCAAGATAAGTAAGGATAGCTCCCATAGCGGCACCGAGTACGAGGGATGCGATGATCTCAACAAAGGGATTTACCGCGATAGATATTATATCTGCCGATCCGCCGGACAGAGCTTTTGCTATGCCGAAGGATACTGCAAAGACTATAAGTCCGACAGCATCATCAAGAGCAACTATCGGAAGCAATAGATCTGTAAGCTTACCTTTTGCCTTATACTGTCGTACTACCATAAGAGTAGCGGCAGGAGCTGTAGCTGTTGCGATCGCACCAAGTGTTATGCATACAGGTACCGTAAGCTTACCTCCGATAAGAATGTGGAGACCAAGAAGAGCAAGGTCAACACAGAAGGTGGCGGCAAGAGCCTGAATCACACCTATTACTGCCGCCTGCTTTCCCGTGTTCTTAAGGGAACTGATGCGGAATTCCGTGCCTATGGAGAAGGCAATGAAGCCCAGAGCTACGTTGGATATAAGGCTGAGTTTTTCTATTGCCTCTGCAGAGGTAAAACCGATACCTTCCACTCCCAACTGTCCCAGGCAGAATGGACCGATAAGCACACCCATAATAAGATATGCGGTAACGTCGGGTAGTTTCAATGGTTTGAACAGACGGGTCATTACGAGAGCCGCGAGAAGGGCAATTGATACACAAAGTAATGTTGTCATTTTTTTCACCGTTCTTTTTTGGTTTTTTACCGTGTTATTGCAACACTGATATAAATATTTAATAGGTACAGGAAATTGTTTTCCTGACATTATAGGATTATACCACAGCTCTTATAAAAGAGCAAGAACAAAAAAATACAGCGCTCGAAGCCCTGTATTTTACAGTATCTTTATTTTGAGACGGTTATTTATATATGTATTGACTTCATCAAAGCCTATTCCGAGTACAGAGGCAAATTCCTCAAAGATCCTTCTTTTGGCAAGAGCCTCAAAGTCAAGATCTGTATTGGGTAAATGTTTCTTTGCTTTTTCAAAGTTTTCTCTGCGTATATGCACCGCTTTGATGATCCTAACATATTCTGCGGGATCTGCCGTTGACATAGCCGCTTTGTATACGTCCTTGCGATGCTTCTCTGTTTCTACTTCAGCCGGAGGGATAGACGGCATCATTTTGATAAGCTTTAAAATTTCTTCCTTAGACATCAGTTCTCTTATAATGACGCTCTTGTTGTCCACGGGAGAATAAATAGTAGAACTTTCAGGACCGTATACGGGCTTCAGAATATAGTATTTTCGTGTGTCTTCTTTGTTAAATGGCGAATTGCAAATGTCGCGAACTTCGCACACGCCGTTCGTCCCGTGAACAACATGCTCTCCGATCTTAAACATTTTTTGTGTCTCCTTTTCTGGGATGTCTTTTGCAAATATATTTCTCATATTTATTATACCACAAAGCGGTGCGCAAATGTAATGGTCATTTTAACTAATTTATCGACAAATTTTTTTATTTATCTCTCCACATTGCCCTTTTCGATAAAAAAGAAAGAGTACGGAATATCAGTATCCGTACTCTTCCATTATTTCAGCTATATGTCTTACTTCGCCCTTATGTTCGGATATGATCTTTTCCATCCATATCATATCGTAGTGCCTTTGAAATTTATATCCCACTTTATGAAAATGGGCGACCTTGGTAAAACCTGCTTTTTCGTGAAATGACTCACTCTTATTTGACAAGTATTCGTCCGGAGTCTCTGCATGTGTTATGCAGGCATTCATATTGGTTATATTCATAGCACGAAGCAGTTTTTCAAGCTCTTCGTATAAAGCACTTCCTATGCCCTTACCTTGGTGAGCCTTACTTACGTACAAGGATACCTCCACAGCCCAGGAATAGGCTTGTCTGGGTTTGAAAGTTCCTGCGTATGTATATCCAACGATCTCTCCGTCCACTTCGGCAACAAGATACGGATATTTTTCGGACGTACTTTTTATTCTGTTGCGAAACTCTTCTGCCGATGGAACCTCATATTCGAACGATATGGCGGTTTTTTCTACGTACGGAGCATATATCGCCAGAAGTTTTTCTGCATCTTTCTCATAGACTCTTCTTATCAACATACAACAATATCTACCTTTGTAAGCTTTTTGAATATTCTATCACATGACATACCGCAAGTCAATTGTGACAATTTTTTTTGATTTATGTCATGATTTTATAAGAAAAAATATTTACAAGCAAAGATCTTTTGTGATATAATGGTATGTAAAAATGTTTATATCAAATAACAGGAAGGTGTTAAAAATGGAAAGATTGGTTGGTACTGTATCCCGCGGTATAAGAGCACCTATAATCAGAAACGGTGACGATCTTGCGGCGATAGTTGCCGAATCGGTTTTGAACGCCGCAAAAAGTGAAGGCTTTTCGATAAGAGACCGTGACGTTATTGCGGTTACCGAATCGGTTGTTGCCCGTGCCCAAAATAACTATGCAAGTGTCGATGATATAGCAAAGGACATTAAGGCAAAGGTCGGAGGAGATACTGTAGGAGTAATTTTCCCCATACTCTCCCGTAACCGTTTTGCCATCTGCTTAAGAGGCATTGCAAAAGGCGTAAAGAAGATAGTTCTTATGCTCAGCTATCCTTCGGATGAAGTGGGTAACCATCTTATCAGCATGGATCAGATAGATGAGGCGGGAGTGAATCCCTACTCTGATGTATTGAGTCTTGAACGTTACCGTGAACTTTTCGGATATAATAAGCATACCTTTACCGGTGTTGATTACGTTGAATACTACGGAGATCTTATTAAAGAGTGCGGAGCCGAATGTGAGATAATCTTCGCAAATGATGCAAGAGCAGTTCTTCCTTATGCAAAGACTGTCATCAACTGTGACATACACACAAGAGCACGTACAAAAAGGATACTCCTTGCTGCAGGCGCAGAAAAAGTAATAGGTCTTGACGAGATCCTTACGGAATCCGTAGACGGAAGCGGTTATAATGAAAAGTACGGACTTCTCGGATCCAATAAGGCTACTGAGGATAAAATAAAACTGTTCCCCAGAGATTGTATTGATTTTGTTTTATCTGTACAGAAGAAGATCTATGACGCTACAGGAAAGACAGTAGAGGCAATGGTATATGGAGACGGCGCTTTTAAGGATCCCGTAGGAAAGATATGGGAGCTTGCAGACCCCGTTGTATCTCCTGCATACACAAGCGGACTTTCCGGAAAGCCCAACGAAGTAAAGCTTAAATATCTTGCGGATAATGATTTTGCAGATCTTTCGGGAGAAGCGCTCCGCGATGCTATAAGCAACTATATCAAGAGTAAGGAAGAGGATCTTGTTGGATCTATGGCTTCTCAGGGAACAACACCCAGACAGCTTACGGACCTTATCGGTTCTCTTTGCGATCTTACCTCCGGAAGCGGAGACAAGGGAACTCCGATCGTATTTATCCAGGGATATTTCGATAACTTTGCAAACGAATAAAAAAGGACCCATAGGGCTAATAATGCGGCGAGGCTGTCTTTGAAAGACAGCCTCTGTTATTTTTGGAGAAAAATATGAAAAGCTATTAAGCTGAGAATGAAGATCGATCTTAAAAACGGTAAACGCCGTTTACCAAAATTATAATAACATAAATATTTTGACTTGTCAAGAAGAAGTTATAAAAACTTCCCAACATTTATGCAAAGCTGTTATTAATCGGGAATGGGACCTGTAACATAAGGATGCAACTGTATATGGAAAGTAAAAGTTATTCTCTATATGTGGAGTAGCAAAGAAGTTAGCTGCCGCAAGGGAAATGACCCTTGCGGCAGCGGCTGATTAAAGGAGAAAATATGAAAATTTATTTACCGAACTCCATTACGGAGTCATAATGTGCTGTAAGCTCGTCTAAGTGGGTCTCAAGATAAGATGCGAGCTCGTTCTTTTCTCTGCCGTATCTCATCATATATCCGAGAGCGTGGGTTACCGGCTTTTCAGATGTACCGCAGAAAAAGAAGTAGCCAAAGTCGTAGATGAGAGAGCTGTTTATAAGATCAAGCATTCTCCAGCTGTCTGTGTCTCTGGTATCTCTACCCTTAAGTGTATAGTCATAGTATGCGGGAAGGATCTTATTGTATGAGTAGCAGGAAAGAGCTTCAAGAACAACGCCGATAAACTCATAGTCTTCGGGCTTTGTGTTGATCGGAATCGCATTAGCAAGACCCCAAGCCTGAGAGAAAGAGTAGTATCTGTCCTGAGATGCATCAAGCTTTGCATAGGGAAGGATACCGAAGTCGGTTTCCATAACTCTGAGCTTGTTTATGTCGTAAAGATACATAGTATAGAATAGCGATCTGTTTTCAACAAACGGGGTATGGTCGCTGTTGTTGTAAGCAATATGATTTTCTCTTTTGAGAAGGTCAATAAGCTTATTAAGCATTTTGTGGTGAGACTCATTGCCTATGTTGATCGTGTATGTTCCGTCCCCGTGGTTGATTACGGTCTCAAATCCGAAACCGTATGCCAGGTTATCTATGCCATTGCCTACAAACCCGTATGTATCCTGAGCGTTCCAAGTTCCGTTGCCGTCGTCTTTTGCCACAATCCGGCAGAACTCAATGAGCTTATCCATAGTCCATTCACCGTTATCAACGAGCTCGTAGAAGTTGGGCATGTTATTTGCCACTCTGATCTCCTCGTTGAAGAATACGGCTTTGGTCATAGCAATGGAGTACCAGTTGAATGCGCCAGCATTAAAGAAGAGCTTTCCGTTAAGAGTTGCTGCTTTTATTGCAGAGTCATTCCACCAGGGCTTTGAATAGTCAATTACGGGAACGTCATTCCATGGAGCAATAAGACCGGCCGATATAAGACCCTGAGAAGATGTCGAATAGGCAAAGGACATAATGGTGAATGCTCCGGCATCGGAAAGTATCAAGGGGGAAATATCTGCAACGTAAGTATCGGTCTTACCTACTTCGAGTGCGGATATTTTACAGTTGAAACGGTTCTCTATGTTACGGTTACGGTAATATATTTCGTCATATACAGTATTCGAAGTGAGTTCCTGTTGGTCATAGTTATCCGTACCGTATTGAGCGGGATAAGGGGTCGTGATAATAAACTCTCTTTCATTAAAATTGTATTTTCCGTCAGGGATACCGTCGAGAAGGTTTCCTTCGGCATCTGTAAGAACCTCTGTTGAAATACCGCTGTCACTTCCCTCGGATAACTGTTCGCTTTCTTTCTCTTCACCGCCGCATGCCGTAAACGTAAAGATAGAAAGAACGAAGAGTGCTGAAAGCAATAAAGCCAAAAGTTTTTTCATTGTATGCCTCCTTGTCTTATTGTACATTATTGAATAATAAATGAACATTTTCTTGTTTTCACAGATGAATTTTACCTTACATAATAATTATACATAAAAATATAAAACATTACTTTGAGAATATTGCATAAAATATGTATAATATTGCTCATAAGATGAAAAGGCGGCGCGAAGGTGCAGGCAATAAAAAAGGCTTCGGTTAAGTACCGAAGCCTTAAAAGCATTTATCCCTTACCGAATTCCATGATCTCGTCGTAATGAGTAGTGAGCTCGTCTATGTGAGTTTCGAGGAAGGATGAGAGAGTATTCTCTTCGCGTCCGTATCTTACTGTGAACTGAAGAGGCATACAGGAGTTGAAAATTGAGTTACCGCAGATGAAGAAATAACCGAAGTCGTAAATAAGCGTGGAGTTGATAAGGTCTAGCATTCTCCAGCTGTCTGTATCTCTGGTGTCTCTGCCCTTGAGCGTGTAGTCATAGTAAGCGGGAAGCACCTTGTTGTAAGAATAGCAAGAGAGCGCTTCGACGATTACACCGATAAATTCATAGTCTTCGGGCTTTGTATTAACGGGAATAGCATTCGCAAGACCCCAGCCCTGAGAGAAGGAGTGGTAGCTTTCCTGATTTGTATCGAACTTGGGAAGAGGGAGGATGCCGAAGTCGGACTCCATCATTCTGAATTCTGTAACGTTATATATCCAGTCTCCGTGGAGAAGGGTTCTGTCTTCCTTGAAGAGGTTGTTATCCGTATTGTTGAATGCCAGGTGATTGTTTCTCTTCATAAGCTCAATTACCTTGTTTGCATATTTGTGGTGGTCCTCGTTGGCAAGATTCATAGTGTATGTACCGTCGCCGTTGTTTTTAACAGCTTCAAAACCGAATCCCGTTACCATTATATCAAGGTGGTCCGCAACAAGTCCGTATGTATCTTTACCGTTCCATATTCCGTTACCGTCATCCTTGGCAACAACACGGCTGAATTCGATAACCTTGTCGATAGTCCATTCGCCGTTGTCGACTAATTCATAAAGGTTAGGTATGTTATGCTCTGATCTTACGGTTTCATTGAAGTAGAAAACCGTAGTCATAGCTATAGAGTACCAGTTAAGAGATCCTGCATTGAAGAAGATCTTTTCGTTAAGGGTGCCGCACTCAAGAGCGGATTTGTTCCACCAGGGCTTGGAATAGTCAACGATCGGTACGTCGTTCCAAGGGGTGAGAAGGTTTGCGGAGATAAGTCCGTGTGCATTTGTCGAGTAAGCAAATGCAATAAGATTAAAGGTTCCCGCATCGGAAAGAATGTGCGGAGAAAGAACCTCTACGCTTTCTCCCGAACCGCCAAGCTCAAGAGCTGATATCTTGCAGTTGAAGCGGTTTTCTATCTCACGGTTTCTGTAGTAGATCTCGTCGTAAACTACGTCGGAGGTGAGCTCTTGCATATCGTAATTGTTAACGCCGTAGTGCTCCGGCCAGGGAACTGTGATAATAAAATCGCGTTCTTTAAAGTCATATTTTCCGTCGGGGATACCGTCGAGAAGATTGCCTTCTTCATCGGTAAGAAGTTCGGTTGAACTACCGGAAGCAGAACCTGCTTCTGTTCCTTTTTCCGTATCTTCTCCTCCACATGCAGCAAAAGAAAAAGCGGAAAGAACAAAAACCGCGCAAAGTAATAATGCCAAAATTTTTCTCATATCTTTTCTCCTTGCATATAAATACCTATTCAGTGAAAATATAGGCTTAACATAATTTTATCATATGGAATTTTTATATGCAAGACGTTTTTCACATGAAAAACAAAAAAAGCACGGAAGTCCGTGCTTTTTTAGGCTTTTATTATTCCTTACCGAATTCCATAACCTCGTCGAAGTGAGTTGTCATTTCGTCGATATGCTTTTCAAGGAAGGAAGCAAGTGTGTTCTCTTCACGACCGTATCTTACGGTGAAGGAGAGAGGCAAACTTGTGTTGAATGTGGAGTTGCCGTGGAGG
>SVSF01000060.1 GCA_015064425.1 Oscillospiraceae bacterium
CAATCTCTTCGTAGCAAAGTTCCTCGGAACTCCCCCTATAAACGTTTTTGACGGAAGAATAGAAGGCTCAGATCTTTACATTGGCAAAGACTGCGTGGCAAAACTTAAAAATACATCAAACGAGGAGGTTTACGTGGGAATTCGTCCCGAGGGCTTTATCCTTAATGAAGACGGTCCCCTTTGCTGCAGACCCGAAAGAGTAGAGGTGATGGGCAGAGATATCAGCATCATCTCCCATAACGCCTCATGCCACAGTGAAAACGTACGCTCTATAGTCGATGCAGAAAACAGACTGAGCATTGACAGTGACGAGATAAAATTTTCACTCCGCAACTCAAAGATACACGTATTCAGCAAAGCATCTGAAAAACGCATTGACTTAAAGTTTCTTTAATTAGCGGAGGTAGAAATGGACAACAAAAAATACAAAGCTCTTCTGTATTTGCTCCCCGCAATACTGTTTTTGGGCGTATTTATGGTATACCCCCTGATCGACGTATTTATATACTCTCTTGAGGAAGGGTACAACTCCGCATCCCAAACCTTTTTCGGAGTCGGTCTTTATAACTATTCCTACGTGCTTCACGACCCTTATTTTCTTCAGGCTGTCAAAAACACCTTCATATTGGTCGTTATCACAGTACCGATATCAACTATAATAGCTTTGCTTATATCGGTTGCCTTAAGTTCGATCAAAAAATTGAGAGAGCTCTTTCAAACGGTTTATTTTCTGCCATACGTTACCAACACCCTGGCAGTAGGTCTTGTATTTATGATACTGTTTAAAAAGACAGCTTACAGTGACGGACTTATTAATATGCTCATAAATCTCTTCGGAGGAAGCTCAGTAGACTTTATAGACGGACCGTATTGGGCAAAAATGCTAGTTTTATGCATCTATACCATTTGGGTAGTAATGCCCTTTAAGATACTGATACTGACCAGTGCCCTCGCTTCGGTAAACCGGGATTACTATAATGCCGCAAGAATAGACGGAACCTCTAAATTCAGAATATTCAGAAAGATCACTCTACCCATGATCTCCCCTATGATATTTTATCTTATAATCACGGGATTTATAGGTGCGTTCAAGGCATACAGCGATGCGGTAGCTCTTTTCGGGATCAACCTCAATGCCGCAGAAATGAATACCATAGTCGGTTATGTTTACGATATGCTCTACGGAGATAGCGGAGGATATCCTTCTTATGCTTCAGCAGCGGCAATAATACTCTTCCTTATCGTGCTCACCATTACTACCGTAAATCTTATGGTAAGCAAAAAGCACGTGCACTATTCTTGACAAAGGGGAGGTATAAAAATGCAAAAAGCAACAGATCTTGAAAAGATAGAGCGAAATGCAGAAGCAAAGCAGAAGTTACTCAAAATATTCGTATATATTTTTCTTGTCTTGTGGGCATTTGTCGTTCTGTTCCCCTTCTATTGGATGCTGCTCAGCTCAGTCAAAAGCTACAGCGCATACAACTCGGAATACATCCCGAAGTTTTTCACACTGACACCTACTCTGCAAAACTACATAGATGCCTTTACTGCGGTACCATTAGCGAAATACTTCGTTAATACCGTTATATTTACAGTTGCCACTACGGCAATAATGCTTGTAGTTATAATTCCTGCGGCATATGCCTTTGCAAGACTTGACTTCAAAGGCAAAAATCTGCTCTTTACTCTGTTTCTTGCTCTTATGATGATACCCAACGAGCTTGTAATAATAACAAACTTTGTTACCATAACGGAGCTTGACTTAAGGAATACGTTTACGGGTCTTATCCTTCCGTCCGTAACCTCTGTGTTCTATATATATCTGCTGAAGGAAAACTTCGCGCAAATACCGGACGAGCTTTATTATGCCGCCAAGGTAGACGGCACAAGCGACCTTAAATATATGTTCAAGGTAATGATACCCATCTGTAAACCTACAATAATAACGGTTACTATATTGAAGGTAATAGAATGCTGGAACTCCTATGTATGGCCGAGACTTATTACGGATAATGAAGCATATTTTCTCGTGTCCAACGGAATACAGGAGATAAGAGAAAACGGTTTCGGAAGAGAAAACATACCCGCTATGATGGCCGCAGTCGTCGTTATATCCGTCCCTCTTATAATTATCTTCCTCATTTTCCATAAAAAGATAATGGAGGGCGTTGCAAGAGGAGGTACAAAAGGATGAAAAAAATATTGAAAAAAGTATTTTCCGCCTTACTTCTTCTTTCTTTGCTTCTTCCCGTTCTCACAGGATGTCACGGCACGAAAGGAAACGAGCCCTTTGTTCTTCCCCAAGAATTTGACAGAACCAAAAACTACGAGATAAGCTTTTGGGCAAAAAACGATACCAACCAGACTCAGGTAAAGATCTATCAACAAACGATCGCCGATTTTGAAGCTATATACCCAAATATCAAAGTAAATTTACGTCTTTATACGGATTACGGTAAAATATACAATGACGTAATAACGAATATTGCCACAAATACTACTCCCAACGTATGCATAACCTATCCCGACCATATAGCTACGTATCTCACTGGCAAAAACGTAGTAGTGCCTCTTGATGAGCTTATGGTAGATGAAAAATTCGGGCTTGGAGGTACGGAAATAAACTTTGATGCACCAACTATGGACGAGATAGTCCCAAAGTTCCTCGGTGAATGTACTTTCGGCGGAAACTACTATGCCCTTCCCTTTATGCGTTCCTCGGAAGCGTGTTATGTAAACAAGACCTACGTCGAAGCATTGGGCTTTACTTTGCCCGAGGTTCTTACATGGGACTTTATCTGGGAGGTATCCGAAGCTGCCACGGCAACAGACGAAGAAGGAAACTACCTTGTAAACGGCCAAAAGGTCCTTATCCCATTCATATATAAGTCTACGGACAATATGATGATAACCGCGTTAAAACAAAAAGATGCGGGTTATTCCACATCCGAAGGTAAGATCGAAATATTTAACGACACTACCAAAGAATTTCTCAACGAGATTGCAGGGCATGTAAAGAACGGCGCCTTTTCTACGTTTAAAATATCAGGATATCCGGCAAACTTCCTTAATGCAGGTCAGTGTATATTCGCTATAGACTCTACGGGAGGAGCTACGTGGATGGGCTCAAACGCTCCTCTTGTCGACATAAGCGAGGACAAGCTAGTTCAGTTTGAGACAGCAGTAATGACCGTTCCCCAGCTTGATACGGAAAATCTGCAGATGATATCTCAGGGACCGTCACTTTGCGTATTCAACAAAGCAGACCCCGGAGAGGTATTGGCATCCTGGATATTCACACAGTATCTTTTGTCAAATAAAGTACAGATCTCCTACTCACAAACGGAAGGATACGTACCCGTTACCACAAAGGCACAGAACTCTGATGAGTATAAAGATTATCTGTCGCGTGAGGGCGAGGATAACGATTTCTATTACGATATAAAGATCAAAGCAGCCAAGCTTGTAATAGAGAACACGGAAAATACTTTTGTTACCCCCGTATTCAACGGCTCTGCTTCATTAAGAGATGCAGCCGGCCAGCTTATAGAGAAAGTAACCAAATCCGTAAGGCGTAAAGAGGATATCAGCGGAGACTATATGAAGGATCTCTTTGACAACGTAAATTCTTTATATCGTCTGGATCAAAAGGGCAATACCTCTGTTGGAGACAAGTCAGATCTCGGTCCTCTTCCCGCCACTTCTCAGACTCTTTTATGGTCTATTGCGGCAATATGGATACTCATCGGCGCATACTTCGTTTTTAATTTAATAAAAAGCGAAAAAAAATGACGTAAAATATTGCCTTATTTGAAAAAAGGTGTATAATGAGTATGTATAAATTTTTCATACCTAAAAAGGAGAGAAAAAAATGAAAAAGGTATTGGCATTAATAATGGCACTCGTATTCGTATTTGCTCTTGCAGCTTGCGGAGGCGAAACTAAGAATGACGCTGAGATCAATGCAAAGTCCGAAGGCGTTATGACTTACGCTGAATATGCAGCAGCAGATCTTGAAAGCGAAGTTGTTATCGAAGCTTATGTTCAGGCTAAGCAGGGCTGGTGGGAAAAGGAAGGCGTTGGCGGAGTTGCTACCGTTTATACTCAGGATAAAGACGGCGCATATTTCCTCTATGATATGCTTTGCCCCGAAGAAGACTATGCAAAGCTTACTCCCGGTACAAAGATAAAGGTAACCGGCTACAAGGCTGAATGGTCCGGCGAAGTTGAGATCATCGATGCATCTTTTGAGATCGTTGAAGGCGGCGCAACATACGTTGCAGAAGCTATCGACCTTACCGATAAGCTCGGAACAGAAGAGCTCATCAACTACCAGAACCAGTATGCGACATTCAAGGGTCTTACCGTTAAGTCTCTTGCATACAAGGACAGCGAATGGGATAAGGATATCTATCTCACAGTTACCAAGGACGGTACTGAATACAGCTTCTGCGTAGAAAACTACCTCTGCGGTCCCGACACAGACGTTTATAAGGCAGTTGCTGCTCTTAAAGAGGGCGACATTATCGACGTAACAGGTTTTGCTTACTGGTACGAAGGTATCAATACTCACGTTACAGCAGTTGAAGTAAAGTAATATAAATAAGAAAAGAACCGACGGCACATCCGTCGGTTCTTTTCTTATTTATTTCTGTCTTCTGCTTGAAATGTATGAAGGTATATAAGGTATAGCGTGAATTACGATATAAACCGCATATACCGCTATTACGGAAAACCAATCTGGAGTAGCCTTTCCTATAGGTGCAAATATAAAGGACTCAAGCTTAAAAAACATATAGTCGGAGTCTATTTTAGAGAAATTCACCAGATTGGCTATTACAGATACTGCCAAAAAAGGAAGTGACGGTATTAAAAGTTCTAAAGGCTTGTTGACACCCTTAAAGCAATGATAACCCGAACAGAGCATAGTCACTGCACAGAAAAGTATTGCTCCGTGGTAAAAGAATGTGTGGAAACCCGCAAAGGAGATGCAGGAATAGTTGCTGAGTATGGTTGCGGGATATACGTAATTTACTGCCGCGCCCACAATGCCCAGGGTACACACGTACCCGCAACCCGCACGTCTTAAAATACCCTTCCCCCATATTGCAAAAGGCATAGCATACATAAAAATGCTGCAGGGATATAGGGGGAGAACACCTCCCAGTTCTATATTAACGTTAGCTCCGCTAAGGCTTTCCCAAGCGATCTTGGTAAATTCAAGCAAGACCACAGATATCCAAATGCATGCAAATATTCTTTTTATGATCCTTTCTTCAAGCTTTGCTATCCTGATACAAAGAAATATCAACAGAACTACGTTCAGAACGGAAAACGCAATATGTAAAGGCGTGAACATAGTTCCCGGTATCTCAGATGCAGGAGGGAGAAAATCCTTGTGCGTAAAGAAATTTTTAAAAAGGTCAGTAATACTCAAACTTTTGCACTCCTTTTTATTGTTATAAGAAAAGTATAGCATCTTTTTTATAAAATAGCTATGGTTTAGTCTCTTTATTAAGAATTTTTGTTATTTTTGATACTTGATATACTTAGAAAAACGAGTATAATAAATAGTCGGAATAAAAAGAAAAGAAGGAATATTATGAATAAGGTCTTTAAACCAAAACTGATCGATTCTCTTAAAAGCTACAGCGGTAAGCAACTGATACAGGATTTTGTGGCAGGACTTATAGTTGCCATAATCGCCCTTCCCCTATCTATCGCCCTTGCTATCGCATCGGGCGTGTCCCCCGAAAAAGGTATCTACACCGCAATAATTGCAGGCTTTGTTATCTCTCTTTTAGGAGGAAGCAAAGTAAATATATCCGGACCTACTGCGGCTTTTGCAACTATCGTCGCCGGTATCGTAGCACAGTTCGGTGTCGAAGGACTTGTTATCGCTACGGTAATGGCAGGTATCATTCTCATTTTAATGGGTATTCTTCGTTTTGGTTCCCTTATTAAATACATACCCTGCACAATTACCACAGGTTTTACCTTCGGTATAGCGGTCACAATAGTAATAGGTCAGATAAAAGACTTTTTGGGACTCAGTTTCCCGGAAGGTACCCACGCCGTTGAAACTATGGAAAAACTTGAAGCTGTCATAAGCTCCATCGCAACGGTGAACGTAAGTGCAATGGCGGTCGGACTTGTATGCCTCGCAATACTTATCGTGTGGCCGAAGATAAGCAAAAAGATACCCGGCTCTCTTATAGCAGTTTTAGTTGGTGTACTTATGGTAAAGCTCCTTAATATGGAAGTAAACACCATCGGAGATCTTTACAGCATCAGCAACAAGCTTCCCTCCTTCTCTATCCCCTCTGTAAATCTTTCTCTTATAACAGAACTCATTCCCAGCGCATTCACCATCGCTATACTTGCAGGAATAGAATCCCTCCTCTCCTGCGTAGTATCTGACGGTATGATAAATGATAAGCATAATTCCAACACTGAGCTTATCGCTCAGGGTGTAGGTAATATCTGCTCAGGTCTTTTCGGCGGTATTCCCGCAACGGGTGCAATTGCAAGAACTGCCGCAAACGTTAAAAACGGCGGACGCTCTCCTATAGCAGGTATGGTACACGCCCTTATACTCCTTCTGGTTTTAGTAGTGCTTATGCCCTATGCGGCATGGATACCTATGCCCACTATTGCTGCAATACTCTTTATGGTAGCTTATAATATGAGCGAATGGAGAGGCTTTGTAAAACTTTGCCGTACCGCACCTTTAACTGATATATTAGTGCTTGTAGTAACCTTTGCTCTTACGGTAATCTTTGACCTTGTGGTTGCAATAGCCGTAGGTATGGTCCTTGCTGTGGTATTCTTTATGAAGCATATGGCTGACAACACCAGAGTTCGCAAATGGGTACGTGACGAGAGCGGAGAAAACAGCCGTCTCAAATATATGCCTCCTTTTGTCAGCGTATTTGAAATAGACGGTCCTATGTTCTTTGCTTCTTCCGATAAATTTACGGAGCTTGATGCGGAAGAGGATACAAAAGTTCTGATACTCAGAATGCATGACGTCCCGGAGCTTGATGCTACTGCTGTAAAAAATCTCTTTGCTCTTCTTAAAATGTGCGAAGGAAAAGGTATAAAACTTTTGCTTTCCCACGTAGATGCAAGACCTTACGGGGTAATGAAACGTGCGGGTTTTGTCTCCGCATTGGGTGAGGACGGATTTGTTCCCAATATAGATGACGCTCTTGAAAAAGCAAAAGACATACTTAAAAAATAACATAAAAAGCGGATGCTTAATGGTTTGCACTTTGATTTAAAATATTCCAAGGCGGAGTAAATTGAATTTCAATATACCGCTAATGTGCACACCATTAAGCATCCGTTTTTTTGTTATTCTAAGTTGTTATGATCAATATATTCTTGCTACACCGGTCTTACGCGCTGCATCGGCAACTGCCTCTGCAACTGCAGGACCCACTCTTTCGTCAAATGCAGCGGGGATGATATAGTTTTCGTTCAGCTCTTCATCCGAAATGAGATTTGCGAGAGTAAGAGCCGCTGCTACTTTCATTTCTTCGTTTATATCCGTTGCTCTTGCATCAAAAGTACCTCGGAATATTCCGGGGAATGCCAAAACGTTGTTTATCTGATTGGGATAGTCGGAGCGTCCGGTAGAAATTATTCTTGCACCGCCCGCCTTCGCATCCTCAGGGAATATTTCGGGTGTGGGGTTAGCGCATGCGAAGATAATTGCATCTTTAGCCATCGTTTTTACCATATCGGTAGTGAGTGTACCGGGAGCCGAAACGCCTATAAATACATCGGCGTCGCGTATAACGTCCTCAAGCTTACCATGCTCATTATTCGGATTGGTAAGGGATGCCATCTCTTCCTTTATCCAGTTGAGACCCTCTCTGCCTTTGTAGATAGCACCTTTTCGGTCTATCATAATTATATTGCTGACTCCTGCGCTTAGCAAAAGCTTAACAATAGCTACTGCGGCAGCTCCTGCACCGGAAGTAACGACTTTGATATCTTCTTTTTTCTTGCCTACTACCTTCAGGGCGTTTATAAGACCTGCAAGTGTAACCACAGCTGTGCCGTGCTGGTCGTCGTGAAAGATTGGAATATCACATCTTTCTTTAAGCTTACGTTCTATCTCAAAACAGCGGGGAGCGGAGATATCTTCAAGATTTATTCCGCCGAAAGAACCCGCTATAAGTGCAACCGTATTTACAAACTCGTCTACGTCTTTGGATCTTACGCACAAAGGAAATGCATCTACGTCTCCAAAGGATTTGAACAAAGCACATTTACCCTCCATAACGGGCATACTTGCTTCAGGACCTATATCACCGAGTCCGAGAACGGCAGTTCCGTCACTGATAACGGCACAAAGATTGTGACGGCGAGTCAATTCATATGATTTGTTTACATCTTTCTGTATTTCTAAACAAGGCTGTGCAACTCCGGGGGTATAAGCTAAAGAAAGATCTTCTTTTGTATTGCAGGGAACAGCGGATATGACTTCTATCTTACCGCCCCACTCTACGTGTTTTTTGAGTGATTCTTTTCCGTAATCCATAAGCGCCTCCTTTTTTATTATGGCAGAATAATAGCATAATATAATATGAATGTCAATATGTTTGTGAAAATCAAACAAAAAATTTAATTATAAGGCTCATTATTTAGAGCGTTTTGATTTAAATAAAAAAGCATAGTCTTAAACCAATGTCATTTAGATAAGGCAGTGCAGGTTTAGATAAGCATGAACCAAAGATTTCAGTTGCTTGGACATATGATAGAGGAATCTTTTTATTTATATTTTGCCTGTATGCCGATAAAACATTACATTACAATACAATTAAGTTATATAATATAATGGCAGATTCAGATTTATGTTGCTCAAACACTAGTAAATTTCCTTATAATATAGTATAATATTCATAGGGCTGACAATGAACTCATAAAAGCGAGGTGAAAATCTTAGTGGATACATATATCAAGCAATATGAACTTGATAATCATGATGACATAATCAATATAACAGAGCCTATGTACCATACTATTTTTGAAGAATTCTCTCCGAAATCAATTAAAATTATTTTACAAAACAATGTTCCTGTCGGTTGGTTTTATTTTAAAATCCCTGAAAGTTCATTGTATTCCGGTTTTGTTTTCGTGTATGTTTCTCCTGTACATCGCAGAAAGGGGATAGGTTCTTTTGTTTATAAAGAGATTGAAAAAAAATTTCAATCCATGGGTTGTGATTGGTGGTCAAGTTATCCTGAGTGTGAAGCTGCTGAAAAATTTGCAATATCGGTCGGATTTGATTTTACCAATACAAATTATGAGTTGGAACACAGCGGTATCTTGATATCATCAAATTCAGACGGAATCCGAAAGTGTACCGTTGATGATTATCCTGAAGTTCCTAATTTGTGGACAAAAGAATACGGACGTATGCATACCCAGCTCGGTTTTCCATCCACCGAAAAAGAACTAAGTGATGAAGAAAAACAAGAAGAATACAAGGATTTCTGCAATAATATCAACAATTATTTTGTGCTTGAAGCGGAAGGAAAAATTGTCGGTATGGGATGCCTGTTTTCAAACAACTCAGGTATTGGCTCACTTGCGGTTGGATCTGAATATTCAGGCAAAGGCTATGGAACAAAATTAGCTGTATTTTTAACAAACGAGTGTATTCGACGCGGAAATTCACATCCTGTTCTCAGCTGTGAAGGCGGAAACAAAAACGCGATTCATATATATCAAAAAATTGGGTATTCAATAAAAAGCAAAGAAAGTGTGGCACTGCATTTGAGATCAAAATAATCACTTAATCGAGCATTTTTCACAACTAAACCCAGTAAGAGCAAAATATGGAAATGCTTAAAGATTTACTCTTATCTATACTTGTACTATTTTATACTATTTTAAATTGACATTGATTATTATCTCTATTTCCAATTTACCAAAACTATATTTGCTGTAGTTTGGTTTCATGTCCGATCTCATAAAAGTCATTGAAAATACACCATTTTCAAAAGGAGCGTATACACCGCACGCAAAATTTACGGCGGAAGATACGCTCCTTGTTTTTCGGGATAGTCGCTTTTTAATTTTTATATGCAAATTTTTAGTAAAATCAAGTTTTTTTAGTATAGAAATTTTTATAAAATATAAAACAATTCTGATAAGATGGCGTGTTTTTGCCCAAAACGGCCCGAAAAAGCCCATTTAAAAATTATTATGCTCGCACCCGATATGTAAATCCCCCGAAAGATTTCAGCTGAATCTTCCTCTCATCACTTGCACCTCGGTTTAAAAACAGTTCTTTTATAAACGGCATATAACACAAATAAGGGCGAATTCAAAGACTCGCCCTTATCTAAACTTATACCGCCTTATCTAAATGACATTGAGTCTTAAACTATGCTTTTTCTGATGATAATTTATTAAGGTCTTAAGCCCATGCCGCCTTCGAGAGTAAGTGTTTCACCCGTAAGATACTTGAAATCAGGGTTTGCAAGCTGTACGCAAACTCTTCCGATCTCCTCTTCGGGATCGCCGTAATGACCCATAGGAGGCATCTTTACGTTAGCCTTGAAAGCTTCGGGGTAC
>SVSF01000061.1 GCA_015064425.1 Oscillospiraceae bacterium
CGTTGGATAAAGTATTTTCGTAACAGAGTTTATTATTTCCGTATCATTTATTGCCATGAGTATTGCAGTTCTGAGATACTGATATCCCTTTATATGTGCGGGAACTCCGATCTGATGTATCACCTTGGTCACCTGTGCTTCAAGATCATGAGAGCCGTGTAATGAAGAGTTATCGCTTGCAATACCGCTCTTGGTTCTGTATAGTCTTTTTATCTTTTCACTCAAATTTGTAAAATCAAAGGGCTTGATCATACAAAGATCCGCACCCGCTTCTGTAGCTTCAAGTAACATCGCCTGATTGTTTACTGCCGAAAGAACTATAAAAGAAGGATGTTCTCCGTTTTTGATATTTAAAGCAGCGGTGCTCTTAATGACACTGCTGCAATCGATTTTAGACATCCAAATATCTATGAGCACCACGTCGGGACGGAACTTATCTATTTTGTACAGTGCGTCCTCACCGTTTATGGCTTCCTCCACGTTCACAATACCGTAATTTCTCAACTTTTCTCTGCATAGCCTCCTGAACTCCATATTTTCGTCAGCTATCAACACTTTAATATTTTCTTCCATTTTATCCTCTCTCCGTCGTTTTTTTATTTATCTTAGCGCATATAAATATTACCATTTTGTGCCAATATTTTCAATACCTTTTTTACAATTATTTCCAACAAATTTAATATCCATTTTTTGGTAGTTTGTACAAAAATTATAAGAACAACTTGTTTTTCTGTAAAAAAAGGATTAATATTGTAATTTTTTCAAATAAAAAGAGACGGCATTTTCGTGAAATACCGTCTCTTTTTGTCGACTTATGTTAGGCTTAGTCGACGGAATTCATTTTTTTGCATCCGCCTGTAAAAAAGCCTTCCATATTGATGTAGAATCTTCCGTCTTCGTTTTTACGGAATCCGAGAGCTTTAACAAAGGCTTCGTTGCTCTCGCTTACATTTACGTAATACGCCTCATGTACACCGCAAAGATCTATAAAGTTCATCGCAGCACGTCCCACTATAAACAGAGATTCGTTATCCTTTATGCCTATTACGTTTTCAAGATCGTATATGTATCCGCACTTCCCTTTTATGCCAAACTGGCAGATACCCGTTATTTTTCCATCTTCCGTTATTGAATATGCAAGAGCATCGGGGTCGTACTTAACTCCGCACATTCCGCATATTTCTTCCTGAACGGATTTATCCCTTATGGGGGACGCCTGCATCATCTTCGTTCAACATCCTTTCAAGATAATTTATCTGATTCTTTGTCAGATATGTCCATTTACCGAGGCGCAGACCGCTGAGACGTATCTCTCCTACGGCTATTCTCTTCAAGAATACTATTTCAAGTCCGACCTTCTCACACATCTTTCTTATCTGTCGATTCTTTCCCTCGAACAGAGTCATCTGCAGAACGGTCGATTCCTCTCTTGTTACGGCTATCTCGGTTTTTACGGGTTCTATCATATAGCCGTCAATATCCATACTTTCGTTAAGCGTCTTAAGCTGTTCTTCGCTTACCTCACCCCTAACCCTGACCTGATATATCTTCGGTATACGGTGCTTGGGATGCATAAGTTTGTTAGCTATATCTCCGTCATCCGTGAAAAGAAGAAGACCTTCAGACGTCTTATCAAGTCTACCGATGGGATAAACACGAGTCCCCACATCCCGCACAAGCTCCTTAACACACTTTCTTCCAAGCTCGTCGTCCATTGTTGTAACGTATCCTCTGGGCTTATAAAGCATAATGTAGGTGCGCTCTCTGCCTTTTTGATACTTTATCTCTTTTTTCTTGTACTTTACCCGATCTATTCCGGGTAATATCTTTTGACCTATCTCTGCAGGTCTGCCGTTAATGCTGACATTCCCCTCAAGTATCTCCTTCTCTGCGGCACGTCTCGACATAACACCGCAATCGGAAAGATATTTTTGTATTCGTACTTCCTTCATCGGAATTTTTCCTTCCTTTTCCGTGAGTTCTTTTTTATTTCAGGAAAAACTCAAAGAGCTTTTCAAATATGCTTTTATATCTTATCGCATATGCACTCTCTTCGGCATAAAGCGAAACCGACGCTATTTTGACACCGTCGCAATAGTATATTACCTGTCCGACAACACTGTCTTTTTCCACATCAGCATAGTAGAAACGTTTAAGCATGATCCTCTCATTGATACTGTGGTTTCCTTTTTTAACAGTCAGCCTTATTGCCTCTCTGTTAGTTACGTATATATCCTTCACATCGCTTCCCACAACGGGTATTCTGTAAGCTATTCCCCCCGCCTCGGCAATGTTAAGCGATTCATAACGTTCAAATCCGTAGTCAAGCATCATCTTGTGATCCTTCCAATCGGAAGGTGCATTAAGAGTGACTGCAATAAGACGGAGCCCGTCTCTTTCCGCCGCGCTCACAAGACATCTGCCGCTTGCCTTTGTGTATCCAGTCTTTACCCCGATACAGCCTTCATAGCTTTTGAGAAGTCTGTTGTGGTTTATAAAAAGTCTCCCGCCGCACTCATATCTGTATGTTGAGACTATTTCATTAAAGCCATCAACCTCGTATGCAAAAGACGTAAGCATCGCAAGATCATATGCGGTAGTATAGTGTTCACCATCGGGAAGACCGTGCGGATTTACGAAATGCGTATCCGAAAGCCCCAAGGCTTTCGCTTTATCGTTCATAAGCTTTGCAAATGCATCAAGAGATCCGGCACAATGTACAGCCAGCGCCGCTGCGGCATCGTTTGCGCTCTCAAGCATGAGAGCGTGCAAAAGATCGGTAATACTGAATTTTTCACCTTCCGTAAGATATACGGAAGATCCCTCAGTTCCCACCGCTTCCCTCGGCACACGTATTTCTGCATCTCCCTCACACGTTTCAAGCGCAATAAGTGCAGTCATTATCTTTGTCGTACTTGCCATCGGAAGCTTCTTGCGCGGGTTTTTCTCAAAAAGGACTTTCCCGCTTGAAGCATCAATAAGCACGGCAGCTTCCGCAGATACCGCAGGGTCATTACCTACTCCGTATGCCCGCAGAGAGAAAAGCAGTATCGCTGCGACAAATGCTGATACCGCTCTCTTCACATGTTTCAATATCATCACCGCTTTTTGTTACAGATATGATATCTATATTTAAAGCGGAAGATTATTATTCCTCAGAACTCTCCTCAGTCTCTTCCTCTGCCGAATTATCTTTTTTGAAGAATGACTTTATCTTTCCTATTATTTCGGGAGACTTTTCGAGTATGGTGTTTATAGTCGTTACTATATCGGAATCCGCAGATACGGACTCGTTTGTCTTTATATTAAGCATCTGAACGTCACCGCTCGCCTTGACTACCAAAAAGCCCACAGGAGAGATAGTAACGCCTGTTCCGCCGCCTCCGCCGAAATTCTGCATCTTTTCCTTTTCTCCGACAACTGCATTTTTACCGAAATAGTCAACACCGCCCGTGGCAAAACCGATGGATATTTTGGATATCGGAATAACGGTCGTTCCGTTAGGCGTAGTAATAGGCTCCCCAAACACCGTATTTGAGTCCGCAAATTCCTTTATGCTGTCCACAGAAGTCTTTATTATCTCATTGATCTTGTTGGTTTCCGACATTTTTGTCTCCTCCCGATTTTTTTTCTTTTATAAGTTTTTTGTATGCTTTCCAAGCCGTGCCCAATGCCAAAGCAAGGGCATCCAACGGCTTTATTTTCAAAGATATGTCAGCCTCAAACAAACATTTTTCAGAGCAAAAATCCGCCTTTACAGCTACCGCATCGCTCTTTACGGTCTTTAACCTGCTTATATTGTCGAACAAATTCAAAACATAAGATACAGACTGTGACAAGGCCCCGTAAAGCATTGCGGTTTTTGCCGCATCCTCAGTGCCAACCTTGATCTGAAGTCTGTTTACCTCGATCCCGAGACTTCCGAAAAAACGTTTGGAAAAATAAAGTACTATCTCTTTAACTATAGCCACAAGCTCTAAAGGTTTATAGCTTTTTAAATCTATAAGATTTTTGAGAAGATCTTTCTTTTCCTTCGTCTTTCCCGTTTTATCGTGAGCTTTTTTCTTTTTGAAAAAGCCCATCTTATTTTTTCTGAATTTCTTTATATTAAAATCGTTTAAGTCTATTTCCTTCGGTATCTCTGGAAAAAGTAACTTTGAAATGAACAGATAGCTTAATCTTACGTCAAGTCCCTCACCGTCTGCATTTGAACATCTTATACGCACCTTAACAGGTATGAGCAGAAGTAAAAGCAAACACAAAAGTACCGCCGATATTATTATAAGCGCAGTTATATGCCTTCACTCCCTTCAAAACCGTAGGATCGTAATTACGCTTTCTTGCCCTCTGACTCTTCTGCAGACTCTTCTGCTTCCGAAATACCCAAGCGTTCCGGGAGCTCTTTTATAGAGCTGAGTCCGAAGCAACGGAGAAAATCGGATGTAGTTACGTAAAGCATAGGCTTTCCCGGAGCGTCAAGACGTCCTTTAACCTCAATAAGCCCCTTTGCCATAAGATTATTCATAGCGTATGTGCAATCCACTCCGCGTACCTGTTCTATATAGGCTCTGGTCACCGGTTGATTGTATGCAATGACCGCAAGCACCTCAAGACTGGAGTTGGAAAGATTTGTATTACCTTTTATGCCGAGAGCAAGTCTTACCTGCGCCTCATAGACCTCGGAAGAACAAAGCTGGCAGTTGTCCGTAAAGGTAACAAGGCTGATGCCTCTCTCGTCGTAATCGCACTTAAGTTCTTCAACTATCTTTTTTATTTCACCTACGTCTGATTCAAGCACCTCGGCAAGTTTTGCGTAAGCTACGGGATATCCCGCCGCAAAAAGTATTGCCTCAATTGTATTCTTCATATTCTGCAAACTGTTCGTAGCCATCGTTCACACCGTCTTTTTCTTTATTGAGTTCTATGTAACATACTTCATCATCGCGGTGAAGCAAAAGTTTTTGCGTACTTAACATTTCCAGAATGGCAAGGAAAGATGCCACAAGTTCGGATCTAGTATTCGATAACCCGAGAAGATCTTCAAACCGCATACTGCCTTTTTCTCTCAGATTATCTACAAGTACCTTTATCATTTCGTGTACAGGCTTAACGTACTTGTTGAGAATAGCCTCAAAGGGTCTCTTCTTGTCGCCTTCTGTCCCTTCATTTTCCTTCATCTTCAAAAGCACGCGGTCAAAGGCCTTTAAAAGTACGTCTATCTCAAAGCTGCCCTCAAAAGGGCCGTCACTGACAGATATCTCCTCCGTATCCTTGGCAAAACGCCCGCCAAAGCTGGCATACGCCTCCTTGAAATAAGGAGCGGAATCCTTAGCTCTCTTATATTCAAGAAGCAGAGCGGTAAGCTCAAGACGCGGGTCTTCTTCTTTATTTTCTTCATTTTTTGGCAGAAGCGTTCTGCTCTTTATCAGCATAAGATAAGATGCCATAGCGATAAACTCGCCTGCGATCTCCATATCCATACGCTGCGCTTCCTCTATGTACTGCATATACTGCTCGAACAAAGAAACTATGGGAATATCATAAATATTCATCTTATTCTTCGCTATAAGGGTCAGCAAAAGATCCAGAGGTCCGTCAAAATCATTTAAAACAAATTTGATCTGTTCCATACTTTACATCCAACCGAAAATAATATCCGCAAGCTTCATCAAGCCATTTATTATCCGTCCCGAAACAGCGTCAAGAGGAAGCCATATGATGTCTATATTGAATATCATACTTGCAAGAATTACCACAACAAGAACGTTATATATCGCTCTCTCATAACGTAAAAATTTGATGTATATCTTATTTGGGAGTACCGAATACATAAGTCTTGAACCGTCAAGGGGTGGTATTGGCAAAAGATTAAAAACAGCAAGTTTTACGTTAAGCGTCAAAAATATATGAAAGAAATTCAATGCCATCCTTGCAAGATTAGAAGCGAACCCCATAGACTCATACGCACCCGTTTTATAGATCGCAACTACCGTTAAAGCATACAATAATGTACCGATCAAAGCCATAATAAGGTTAGACACCGGTCCTGCAAGTGCCGTTACAGCCACGCCTGCTTTAGGCTTTTTGTAATAACGGGAATTTATGGGTACAGGTCTTGCCCAACCGAATCCGAAAAGGATCATGCATACAGCACCCATAGGATCAAGATGCGCCAACGGATTGAGAGTAAGCCTTCCTCTCTCCTTTGCCGTAGGATCTCCAAGTTTGTTGGACATCCATCCATGAGCAAATTCATGAACTGTAAGCGCTATAAGCACAGTCGGCAAAGTAAGCAGAGCAGCTATAATAGTCATCCTAAGAGGCTGACCTGAATTTAAATACTGAAGCAGCATCTTCTCACCTTCCGCACGAATCTGTTATGATCTTCCAAACCTTTTCTCTTCCCTCTTTGTTAGAAGAAGAGAACGGAATGACCGTAGGATCTTCCATACCGAATTCCTCTTTAAGCTCGGACACTATATTATCATATGCTTTCTTATATTCCGTCTTGTTAAGCTTATCACACTTTGTGGCAACAACAATAAACGGAGTGTCCGTAGCACGGAGCCAGTCTATCATCATTGCATCGTCAGCGGTAATGCCCACCTTCATATCCACGAGTTGGAGCACCAGAACGATGTGACGCCTCATTTCCTCGCCCGTGATATATCCGTTGGTAAGCGCAGACCATCTCGCCTTATCCTCAGGAGGCCTTTTTGCAAAACCGTATCCCGGGAGGTCAACGAAAAACACCTTTTTGTCAATGTTGTAGAAGTTTACGGTAATGGTCTTTCCGGGAGACGAACTTACTCTTGCAAGACTTTTTCTGTTGAGCAAACAGTTTATAAGAGAGCTTTTTCCAACGTTGGACCGTCCCGACAAAACTATGTGGGGCAGTTCATCTTTCGGAAACTGTTTTTCAAGTCCCGCAGTTATTTGAAGCTGGGAATTGTTTTCGTTTATTTTCATATACTTACCCGTTCTTTTAAATTAAGGTCTGTTCCACATAATGGAGTTCATTACGACCTCATCAACATTTTCACAGAGCTTGAAGTCGAGACCGTCTCTTGCCAAAGGATCTATCTCTTTAAGATCCTTTTCGTTCAGCTTGGGTATAAACACGGTGCTCACTTTATTCTGATAAGCCGCCATGGTTTTTTCTTTAAGTCCGCCTATGGGAAGAACGCGTCCTCTGAGAGTTACCTCTCCCGTCATAGCAACGTTATGCTTGACGGGCTTTTCGGTTAACGCGCTTACAAGCGCCGTTGTTATTGTAACACCGGCAGAAGGTCCGTCCTTCGGTACTGCTCCTTCGGGAACGTGAATGTGTATATCCTTGTTCTTATAAAAATCCGGATCAATATCGTATTTTACCGCGTTGGCACGTATGTAACTTATTGCCGCCTTCGCAGACTCTTTCATAACGTCCCCGAGACTTCCGGTAAGTTCAAGCTTTCCTGTGCCGGGCATGGTTGCCGCTTCTACCTTAAGCAGATCACCGCCAAGCTCTGTATATGCAAGTCCGTTTACTACGCCTATCTCATCCTTGTCTTCAACAGTCTCGGGAAGTATCTTCCGCTCTCCGAGATAGTCATTTACGTTCTTGGCACTTATTCTGAGACTCTTCTTGTCGCTTTCGACGAATATCTTAGCAGCTTTACGGCAAACGCTTCCGATCTCTCTTTCAAGGTTTCTGACTCCCGCTTCCTTTGTATAGCAGTCGATGATCTCAAATATTGCATCGTCTGTAAATCTTATCATTTTTTGGTTTAAACCGTGTCTCTTGGCCTGTTTGGGGATGAGATGGCGGCGGGCTATGTCAAATTTTTCATGTCTTGTGTATATTTTAAGCTCAATGATCTCCATTCTGTCTATAAGGGGTCTGGGAACGGTATCAAGAGTATTTGCCGTAGCAATAAACATGCACTCGCTGAGGTCGAAAGGAAGCTCAATGAAGTGATCGCGAAAATTCTTGTTCTGCTCTCCGTCAAGCACCTCAAGCAATGCAGAGGAGGGATCTCCGTGAGCATCTCTTGTGAGCTTATCGATCTCGTCCAAAAGTATAAGCGGATTTCTTACGCCCGCATTTTTTATGGCATTGATTATTCTGCCGGGCATAGAAGCAACGTAAGTTTTTCTGTGTCCTCTGATATCAGCCTCATCTCTTACGCCTCCCAGAGAAACTCTTACATATTCTCTGTTCATTGCCTTTGCAATAGACGCCGCAACGGATGTCTTACCCGTACCGGGAGGGCCGACAAGGCATATTATCTGATTCTTTATTTCGGGATTCAGCTGCTTTACCGCAAGGAATTCTATTATTCTTTCTTTTACCTTCTCAAGACCGCAATGATCCGCATCAAGTATTTTTTGTGCAAGTGCTATATCAAGCCTGTCGTTGCTTCTCTTGGTCCAGGGCAATTCAAGACACACCTCGATATAGTTTCTTATAACTGCCGCCTCTGCGGAATTATAAGGATTTTTTTCGAGCTTTTTTACTTCTTTAACAAGCTTTTCTTCAACTTCCTTTGGCAGCTTGGCTCCGTATATCTTTTCAAGATATTCTCCGCACTCAGTATCGGCATCGTCAAATCCCAACTCTCCCTGTATTACCTTGAGCTGTTCCTTGAGGTAGTATTCTCTCTGGTTCTCATCGAGATTTTCCCTTACCTTTTTGTGTATCTCCGCCTCCGCTTTGAGGATCTCGCTTTCTTTCTGTAAAAGAACGGAAAGGAGCGCCAATCTCTTCAAAGGATCGTACTGTTCAAGTATCTTCTGCTTGTCCTCTATTGACACAAAGATGTTTGCCGCAACAAAATCGGCTAAAGCTCCGGGATTCTTTATTCCCTTGAGAGCCGTCAAAAGCTCGGCTGAGAGCCTGGGAGTCAAAGAAGAAAGTTTTTCGATGGAAGAAATGCATTCTCTGATAAGTGCCTCTCCCGTATATCCTCCATTGTCATCCACCTCAACCGTCTTGGTAATTACGTCTGCAGTGAAACTCTTTTCGCTGATATAAGCATTTACCATATTGGCTCTGCAATAAGGCTCGATAAATATGCGGGCATTTCCGTCAGGCAATCTCACGAATTGAACTATTTTTGCTACCGTTCCGACCTTGAATATATTTTCCTTTACAACGTCGCCGTCAATATCCTTCTGAGCTGCAAGGAAGATCATTCCATCGGCATCAAGAGCCTTTTCACAGGAGTCTAACGATATCTCCCTTGCCACCTCAAAGCTGGCGGCGATCCCGGGAAATACCACAAGTCCTCGCAATGCCATAGCGGGAACATTTATTTTTTCGATTTTTTCTATACGTGAACTCATTTGCAATTCCGTTTCTCGGCAGCATGTTTTCGCTTTTATACCCGGCTGCCGTCGGTCTGTCATTAAGACATTTTTCCTTTTTATTTAATATTTCATAGTATTATATCACAAACTTGCCGGTTAATCAATAAGAATGACGGACATTTAAAAAAAAACGAAGTTTTTTACAAACGGCGACGTCGATCTGTAAAACCGGAATATTCACCGCTTACCACTCGGGCACACTCGTATCTTAATTCAAAAAATTACAAAATTCTTACAAAAATATTGACAAATTATGACCTTTGTGCTACCATCATCTACGGAAATAAAATAAGACCTTGAAATCGGTATCGTGTATCGGTAAGATTTTTACAGCAAATAATTCAGATACTTATCTTGCCGTGACGGCAAGATATTTTTTTGCTTATTTTATTTACTAATAATCAAATAAAGGGAAGGAAAAATTGCATGAAACTCATTTTCAATGTCAATGAAAAACCCAAATTCGGACAGCTTTTAGTTTTTGCTTTCCAGCAGGTTCTCGCTATTATGGCGGCTACTATCGCTGTTCCTGCTATCGTAGGTAACGGTATGACAGCATCTGCAGCACTTTTCGGCGCAGGTGTAGGTACTATCGTTTACCAGCTTTTCACCAAGTTCAGAAGCCCTGTTTTTCTTGGCTCATCCTTTGCATTTATAGGCTCAATGGCTGCAGCTTTCGCAGGTGCTGCTTCTATGTCTGCCGGATATCTCGGGCTTATCGCCGGTGCGGTCTTTGCAGGTCTCGTTTACGTGATCATTTCCATCGTGGTCAAGGTTGCAGGCGTTAAGTGGATAAACAAGCTTATGCCTCCCGTGGTTATCGGTCCTACAGTTGCTCTTATCGGTCTTTCTCTTGCAGGTGCAGCTATCAACGACGTATTTTCATACGGCGAAAAGATAACCTACGGCGTTTCCAGCTACTTCGTTATGTCCAGCCAGATATGGGTATCCGTTGTTTGTGCTTTTGTAACTCTCGCTACAGTAATACTCTGCTCCGTATACGGTAAGAGAATGGCAAAACTCGTTCCCTTTATCATCGGTGTTGTTGCAGGATACCTCGTTGCTTTAATTTTCACGGTTATCGGTATTTACAGCGGTAACGATGCTCTTAAGATAATTGATTTCACGCCCTTCCAGGCACTTGTTGCTGACGGAGTTGCACTCAAGACATTTATCGCACTTCCTGAGTTTA
>SVSF01000062.1 GCA_015064425.1 Oscillospiraceae bacterium
GCAAGAGAATTGGAGCGGAGTGAGTTTGAGCAAACAAGCTCTGCGAACAGAGGGGAATGATGCGCGGGGCTGTATTTTTCCGGCTTCATTTCGTAAAGTTTTACTTTGACGCCTCTCGTTGCCGCCTGCCATGCTGCTTCGCATCCCGCAAGGCCCGCTCCTATTACGTTAATATGATCATTCTTCATTTTTGTTATCCGTTTCAACTGCGCTTATCTGATATCCGCAGTCCTTGTTGTGGCAAAGGACCAGGTCCTTACCTTTCTTTCTGAAAAGGATGTTTCCGCATTTGGGACATTTTTCATTGAGAGGAAGATCCCAGGACGAGAAACCGCATTCGGGATATTTTTCACAACTGTAGAAAAACGTCTTGTTTTTTCCTTTTTTTGATACGATCTTAGAACCGCAAAGAGGACAAGAAACGCCCGTATCCTTGGTGATTTGTTTGGTGTTCTTACACTTGGGATAGTTTTCGCAAGCATAGAAGCTTCCGTATCTGCTGTTTCTGATTACCATTTCGGATCCGCAAAGTTCACATTTCATTCCGGCTTTTTCGGGCTGTGTCTTTTCTGCTTCAACGAGTTTTCCGTCTTTATCTATGCGTTTTGTATTTTTACATTCGGGATAGTTGGGACAAGCGGCAAATTTCCCGTATCTTCCGTTTTTGATGACCATTTTTGCACCGCATTTTTCGCATATTATGTCAGTCTCTTCAAGTGGAACGTTAATGGTTTTATCCTTTACGTTTTGATTTGCATTGTCCAAGCTTGTTTTGAATTCCTTATAGAAATCCCCGAGTATCTCCGTCATACTGTGTTTGCCGTGCTCGATCGAGTCAAGATCATCTTCGAGCTGTGCGGTGAATTCATAGTCAACGATATCGCTGAAATACTCCTTCATTATGTCCGTTGTTATCTCTCCCAAAGGAGTGGGCTTCAAGGACTTTCCGTCTCGTACAACGTAGCCTCTCATAAGGATGGTAGTTATTATAGGGGTGAAAGTGCTGGGACGTCCTATACCTTTTTCTTCGAGAAATTTGATAAGGGAAGCTTCATTGTATCGGGGCGGAGGCTCGGTGAAATGCTTTGCACTGTCACATTTTTTTGCGCTCAACATTTCTCCCTCTTTTATTACGGGAAGCTTTCCCGCCTCTACAGTTTCTTCGGAAGGATTGCCTACTGCATCTGTACTTTCTTCATATACCGCAAGGAAGCCCTGGAATTTCTGTGTACTTCCGCTGGTTCTGAAGATATATCCTTCGCACTCGAAATCAGCACTTACGGTGTCAAATTCTGCAGATGACATTTCACATGCAACGAATCTGTCGAAAATGAGTTTGTAAAGTTTATACTGTTCTTTTGTGAGATATTTTGCGATCTTATCAGGTTCAAGAGACATATTAACCGGGCGAATAGATTCGTGAGCATCCTGAGCATTGGCTTTTGCCTTGTAAATTCTCGGAGCCTTGGGGCAATATTCATCTCCGTATTTGCCTTTGATATATGCTCTTGCACTTTCTACTGCTTCGCTTGATATTCTGAGCGAGTCGGTACGCATATATGTTATAAGACCCTGAATGCCGCCGTTTGCGGATCCGACGTTTATTCCTTCATAAAGCTCCTGTGCGGTCTTCATTGTCTGCTGAGATTGAAATCCAAGCTTTCTGGCTGCTTCCTGCTGAAGAGTGGAGGTAGTAAAGGGAGGTGCGGGATTTTTTACCTTTACCGCCTTTTTTACGGATACCGTCTTGAAGCTTTTTCCGCTTACCGCATCAACTACTTTCTTTGCGGATGCATCATCGTTAAGCTCTATTTTCGTTTTGGAATCTCCGTAGAATCTTGCCTTCAGTATCTCCCTATTGTCTTTTTCAAGGATCGCTTCGATTGTGTGGTATTCTTTGGGATTGAATTCGCGGATCTCTTTTTCGCGCTCAACGATTATTCTTGTAGCTACAGACTGTACACGTCCCGCAGAAAGTCCGCTCTTTACTGTCTTCCAAAGGAAAGGACTGAGCTGATATCCCACTATTCTGTCAAGGATGCGGCGAGCCTGCTGAGAATTTACGAGGCCCATATCGATCTGACGCGGATTTTTTATAGCAGTCTTGATAGCAGTTTTTGTTATTTCGTTGAAGGTTACTCTTTTGACCTTTTCTTCGGGTATGCCGAGAGCGTTTATAAGATGCCAGGAGATAGCTTCTCCCTCTCTGTCAGGGTCAGTTGCAAGAAATACTTTACTTGCAGCTTTGGCTTCCTTCTTGAGCTCGTTTATAAGCTGGCCGCGGCCTCTTATATTGATGTAGTGAGCGGCAAAATCGTTCTCAATATCTACTCCGAGAGAGCTTTTTGGCAGATCTCTTACGTGTCCTACGGAGGCAACTACTTTATAATTGCTTCCAAGACTGTTTTTTATTGTTGTGATCTTACCGGGTGATTCGATTATTACAAGATTGGACATTTGGCTTTTCCTCTGTGTATATGAAATTTATTTTTTACTTTTTTGGTACGGCACTTCCGCCGGGGAGAATCTTTATAAATCCCTTTAGCTCAAGTATGGTAAAAAGCGAAGCTACTTGAGACGTCTCAAAACCGGATATTTTTACTATTTCGTCAACCGTGATAGGTGACTTCTGCATGATTATATTGAATACTGCGTTTTCTTTTTCGGCATGCTTGGGAAATTTAGCTTCAAATACCCTTGAACTATTATTTTGACTGTTTTTAAGATAAGCGTTTTTATCCTCGCGTATCTTAGGTTCGGGTTTGGATATTTCCGAATAAGGGACGGGAATAATATTCTCTTTTATTTTGATTTTTTCGCTTTGATTTTTTGCTTTATCGTCAAGCTCTTTCTTATTTATCTGTGATTTAAAGAGCTTGAGATTGTTGGAAAACAGTTTGTCGTAATGACAGATTATATCGTAAGCGCAGGTCACCGCATAAGCGCCGTTTTGTATGAGCTCGTTTGTACCGCGGCTGTTTGTCTCGCCTATCTTGCCGGGAAGGGCGAATACGTTTCTTCCTTGCTTGAGGGCAAATTCCGCAGTAATGAGCGAACCGCTGTCCTGCGGTGCTTCGGTAACAAAGGTGCAGTTGCAAAGACCGCTTATTATTCTGTTTCTTTTTGGAAAATTATATCCTTTGGGAGGAGTACCGGGAGCGTATTCGCTTACAACACATCCGACCTTCATTATATTTTCCATAAGCTCACGGTTTGATGCGGGATATACCGTATCTATACCGCAGCCCAATACAGCCAAGGTAAGTCCTCCGCTATCGAGAGCCGCTTTGTGCGCACTGGTGTCGCAACCGGCTGCCATTCCGCTTACTATGACGGCTCCGGCTCTTGCAAGATCGTAAGATATAGTATAAGTACTGCGCTCGCCGTAGTACGACTGGTGTCTTGTTCCAACGACCGCCACACAAAGTCTGTTGTCTATATCGGGAAACTCACCTTTGTAATAGAGCACCATAGGTCTATCTTCAAGCAGTTTTAGACGTTCGGGATAGGTGTCATCCTCGGGAACGAGTATACCTACGCCGTTGCTTTCACAATAGGCTATTATTTTGTCGCATTCATTTGTATCCTTGTCGCAGAGAGAGGCGATGAGATTTCTTGATAAGCCCTTTACTTCGAGGTATTCGTTTTCGGAGACTTCGTAAACCTTTGATATATCGTTGTTGAAATAATTCAAAAGTTTATCCGGGCTTTTTGACGCTTCTCCGCATCTCATACTGAGCCATATGTAGTAACGTGCGTTTTTATTCATTCGTTTTTCTCCGTTTCTGCTTGTAGCTCTCCCAAAGAAGTACAGAGGATGCCACTGCCGCATTAAGTGATTCGGCATTCGGCGCCATGGGTATTATCGCTTTTCCAAAGCAGATATCCGCTATTTCTTTGGGTATCCCTCTGCCTTCGTTTCCGACTGCAAAGCAGATATTTTCGTCTATGTTTATACTGTCAAGTTCAACTGCATTGCTGTCAAGCATTGCCGCATATACCTTTGTGCCGTTATTCTGCAGCCAATTTACTGTTTCAAGTACATTGTCGCTTATAAGGATCTTTTGTCTGAATAAAGCACCCATAGCGGCACGTACGGTTTTTGGATTGTATATATCCGCGCAGTCTGAACTGAGTATAAGGGTATTTGTACCAAAAGCCGCGCAGCTTCTTATTACCGTGCCTACGTTCCCGGGATCCCTCACAGAACAGAGAATGAATTTTGTTCCTGCATCTGTACATTCAATAGCTTTTTTGTGTTGCTTTTCGTCATATCTGATGATACAGATTATCCCCTCCGGAGATTTTTCCGTTGATAACTTTTCAAACACGGATTCTGAAACTACGTATACGTCGTATCTTTTATGAAGAACTTCAAGACGGTTATATATTTTTTCGGTAACAAATATTTTCTCGATAGGCGCAGAGAAGGAGAGGGCTTCTTCGAATAGTTTGATGCCCTCGGTTATATAAAGACGTGACTCGTCTCTATATTTTTTATCCTTAAGTTTTGATGCCGCTACAACGGCAGGATTACTTCTTGCGGTGATAATATTCATCTGTCCCTCTTAAGAATGTGAAAAAAGTGAAAATTTTTGATATAGTCACGGATTTCGTTGTTTGAAAAATTAACAAAAAACCCGGATTTTTCCGGGTTTTTTGTCATTACAGCGCAGCTTTAGCTTTTTCAGCAAGAGCCTTGAACGCTTCCTTATCGTTTACTGCGAGCTCAGCAAGCATCTTTCTGTTAAGGTTGATGCCCTGAAGCTTCAAGCCGTGCATAAAGGTTGAATAATTCATACCGTTTACCTTGGCCTGAGCAGATATTCTTGTGATCCAGAGAGAACGGAAATCTCTCTTCTTGAGCTTTCTTCCTGCAAAAGCGTAGTTACCGCTCTTGAGTACGGCCTGCTTAGCCATCTTGAAGTGCTTGCTCTTGGAACCCCAGTAGCCCTTGGCGAGCTTTAAGGTCTTATTTCTTCTTTTTCTAGTCATCATGGCTGCTTTGATTCTTGCCATTGTTAATACCTCCTGTTAATTACCGAATTGTTTACGTATCTTATACGTAGGGGAGAAGCTTCTTGATAGCCGGTGCCATAGATTCGCTGAGATAACCGGACTTACGGAGCTGTCTCTTACGCTTCGCAGTCTTGAGGCCGAGCTTATGGCGGCGGAAGGAATGGTTCATCTTTACCTTTCCAGACTTTGTTATTCCGAATCTTTTTTCTGTAGCCTTATGTGTCTTTATCTTGCTCATAGGGAAACTCCTTTCATTTATTGTTCTGTTTTTGTGGTGAAATGAACATAGTCATGAATCTGCCCTCAAGTACAGGGTTCTTCTCAACTACGCCTATATCGCTGCAAGCATCTTTGAACTTTTCGAGAAGCTCAACACCGATGCTCTGATGACTCATTTGTCTGCCTTTGAACTTGACGATGACCTTTACCTTGTCCCCGCCAGTCAAAAATCTTCTTGCATGGTTTACTTTTGTGTTAAAATCGTTTGTGTCGATAAGGCAGGAAAGCTGTATTTCTTTAACATCAGCGATCTGCTGCTTCTTTTTTGCTTCTTTTTCTTTCTTGTCTCTTTCGAAGCGGAACTTTCCGTAGTCCATTATCTTACAAACGGGAGGGACCGCTTGAGATGCCATAAGCACGAGATCCATTCCTTCGTCGTAAGCTTTTTCAAGGGCGTCTTCGTAGTCAATAAGACCGAGCTGTTCACCGTCACTGCCGATAAGTCTTACCTGCTTGACGGAAGCGGAGTGTAGCACCGCCTTGATATCCTCGTTAATGGTCAGCTCTTTAGCGTTGTTGTTTTTTATGGGTAAACACCTCCAAGAATTAAAAAATGTGCGAAGAACAACCCCGCACAACGCATAAAGACCGCAACATGGCCTTTTTACATCATTTACCCGAACGTATAAGACGATACAAGGTGAGAACGGAGTATGTTCTGCTTCTTTTTCCAGCACATTATATCACCTCGCGATGCTTTTGTCAACACTTTTTTTGCCTTTTTAAAATATATCTTCACTGTGCGGCATTCATCTTGATTTTTCGGGTATCCTATGATATTATAAACGTATGAACGTAAAGGGGAGGAGGGAAGCTTTGAACGAAATCAGAAGTGATAACGATGAGTATATCGTTTCGCGCCGCAGTACCGTAAACAATTCGGCAAGCGTAAAGTTTCCTCCGCACCAAGGTCCTGTGAAGTCGGAAAGGGCTGCTCCTGCAGGAAGCAGGCGCGTCAGCCCCAAGATCAATACCGCATCGAACCAAAGAGAGAGCGGAACATATGATCCTCTTGCGGCAGTGCCGGAAGACGTAAGAAGAAGGAAGACTCCCAAAAAGATTATGAGGATCTCTCCAGAAAAAAAGAAGGCTATGGTCAAATATATTGCTGTCAGAGCGGGTATCGTGCTTTCAATGACGCTTATATTCGGATTGATAGTGTATTCTTCGTTTATGAACTCTCTTACATCGGTAAAGATTTCGGATCCCGGATACAAACAGATAATAATAGGAAATAAAAATGGGGATGTCTATTACAGACATTACGTCTCAGATATTGTTTACGAAGGCGAGATCTACGTTTCGATGACCGAAATAGCGGAGCTTTGCGGTCTTACGATAAGCGGTGACAGCGAAAGGCTCAGGTTTATTTGTGATAACGGAGAATACGTACAGTTTTATATCGGTACGGTTCATGCCGAGATAAACGGAAGCTATATAACCATGGGGGAAAAAAGCAGAGGGTCTTATGAGAACGTGCTCATACCCTTTGATTTTGTACAAAGCTATATGGATGGGATATCCATCTCCAAGGATGATGAAAAGGATATTCTTTATCTCGATATTTACCGCTCGGAGAACGAAGATCAGGCTCAAGAGTCAAACGATCTGAGCTTCACCGTAGTTCCGCCCTCAGTTTCCGGCGGGATATCTTTTGAGTATCTTCCGGAGGCGGTTAAGGATAAGGTATACGATGCGATTTCAAGCATGGACCCCGATATTTCGGAACCTTGAAGAATAAAAGATGTTTAAGCGGGTGTGATATATGAAAAAAATTCTGTGCTTCATGATAGCGCTCATGACAGTGCTTTTGTGCTCTTGCGGTACGGGAAACTATTCTCCGGGATACATAAGCGGGGATGCGCTTGATAAGTCAGATGAGATAAAAACGGAAGAAAATGTTAATATTCCGGATTGGCTTATCGGAGGTAGTGAAAATAATACAGGTAACGAGTCCCCGGATACAGATCCTGAAGATGAACGATACACATATGAATTCATATCCGATCTTTCATCGTATGAAAAATATATGGATCCCGAGAACAGAGACGAATATCTGATTCTTGTCAACAGTAAAAATACTATTGACGAGACCTATCTTCCGACGGATCTGGTTGATGTTGCAGATACAAGGAAAGATGGCCGCAACGTTCAAAAAATGCGGGAGTATGCCGCGAGATCTCTCGAAGCTATGTTTATAGAACTGAGAGCTAACGGATATACAGACGTGTCTGTAACAAGTGCGTACCGTTCCTACACTTATCAGAATCAGCTTTTCAATAATTATGTAAACACAAGGATGAATAACGATCCGTCCTTGTCCAGAGAAGAAGCGGAAGCTATCGTGGTTACATTTTCTTCAAGACCCGGTACAAGCGAGCACCAGACGGGGCTTTGCTGCGATATGCATAATCTTGCTTCTGCTGACAGGAGCTTCGCGCAGCAGGCGGCTGCGAAATGGCTCGCTGAAAATTGCTATAAGTTTGGATTTATACTCAGATATCCCGAAGATAAAACCGGAATCACTAGCATATCTTTTGAACCGTGGCATTTCAGATATGTAGGGAGATACCATGCTTCAAAAATGCATGAACTCGGTATGTGTTTGGAGGAATATCATGAGTTTTTAAAAAAAGTTTAAAAAAATAAAAAAATGTCTTGCAAAGTCGATTCCTTTGTGTTATAATAGCTCTGCCGCAGACGATGAGTCAGCGGTCGACACGGCCTGTTGGTCAAGCGGTTAAGACGTCGCCCTCTCACGGCGAAAACATGGGTTCGAGTCCCGTACGGGTCACCATAAGAAAAAGGATATGCGGCGCATATCCTTTTATCTTTCCAAAAGAAAGGAAATTTGTATCGTGGAAAAATTAATCGGTAATGCTATCGTCGGTCAGTCCGGCGGACCTACTGCGGCGATAAATGCTACGCTTGCAGGTGTAATAAAAGGTGCTTTTGACAACGACTGTATCGAAACTATTTACGGCGCATTTAACGGTATCGAGGGCATTCTTGCAGAGAGAATATGCAACCTCAATGAAATCGTAAAGAGTGAAGAGGACATTACAAAGCTTGCGCATACTCCTGCGGCAGCTCTCGGCTCCTGCAGACTTAAGCTTCCTAAAAAGGAAGATCCTAAGTATGAGGAGACTTTTGAGAAGCTTTTCGATATATTTAAAAAATACAACATAAGATATTTCTTCTACATCGGCGGTAATGATTCTATGGATACCGTTGCAAAGCTTTCCGCATATGCTGCATCAAATGCTTATGAAATGAGCATAATGGGTGTTCCCAAGACTATCGATAATGACGTTATGGGAACTTCACATACTCCCGGATATGGCTCCGCAGCTAAGTATATCGCAACTTCCATGCAAGAAATTATAAGAGACTGCGGTGTTTACACAGTAAAAGCAGTTACCATTGTTGAAATAATGGGAAGAGATGCCGGTTGGCTTACTGCTGCTGCGGCATTACCCAGAAAGATATGCGGAGTTGCTCCCGATCTTATTTACCTCCCTGAAAGAGATTTCAGCTACGATGAGTTTTTCGAAGATGTGGCTAAGGCACTTGAAAAGCATCCTAACGTTGTTGTTGCAGTATCCGAAGGACTTCGCTGCGCAGACGGAACATATGTTGGAGAGGGAACTCAGAGCGGTGCCGTTGACGTATTCGGTCATAAATACCTTTCCGGTACCGGTAAGGCACTTGAGATAGCGGTTAAAGAGAAACTTGGCTGTAAGGTGCGTTCCGTAGAGCTTAACATTCTTCAGAGATGTGCTTCTCATATTGCTTCAAAGACCGACATCGAGGAATCCCTTATGGTAGGTCATGCTGCAGTCGATACGGCGGCAAACGGCGTCAGCGGAAAAATGATGTGTTTTGCAAGAACTGAACCTTATTCCTGCAAAGCAGTTTACGAAGATATCGAAAAGATAGCAAATAAAGTCAGACACGTTCCCGATGAATTTATAAACGAAAGAGGAAATAACGTTACAGACGAATGCGTAGACTACATTCTTCCTCTTATCAATGGAGAAGTATACCCCGAATATAAGGACGGACTTCCCGTACATTTTGTTATTGAAAGATAAAAAAACAATAAAAGAGATATTTTAACTGTAATAAAATACACTCTCCGCACAGAAAATAATCTGTGCGGAGATTTTTTTACGGAGGTGTATTTTATGTGTTCATTTAACGATGTAAAAAACGGAATGATCGTTGGTGCGGTGCTTGGGACTATGGCAGGCACTGCAGCAGGTATAATGATAAAAATGAAGAAAAAGCCATGCTCACCCATGAAGAAGAAACTTCATAAAGCATGCAGCATGATGGAGGATTTTATGAAGAGCATGTCGGACATGACAAAATAATGAAAAACAGGGGATAAAGACGGCAAAGTCTTGTCCTCTGATTTTTTGTTGATACGCTCACTTCGCTTTTTCGCATAAATTTTTTAAAAAATACTATAAATGAAATATCCGAGATGAAAAATTTCTTAAAAACACTTGACTACAGTAAAGAGTTGATATAAAATAGGGTCATATTTTATTAGGAGGAACCTATTATGGAAAGAGTATTTAATTTCTCAGCAGGACCGTCGATGCTTCCTATGCCTGTTCTTGAAAAGGCAGCAAGCGAACTTATAACATACGGCAACAGCGGTATGTCAGTTATGGAAATGAGCCATCGATCTCCCGTATATGAAGAAATTATAGCAGAGGCGCAGAAGCTTCTTCGCAAATTGATGAATATACCCGATAACTACAAAGTATTATTTCTTCAGGGCGGAGCGTCCACTCAGTTTTCAGCAGTTCCCCTTAATCTGCTTAACGGATCCGGGAAGGCTGATTACATCGTCACCGGACAGTTTTCCAAGAAAGCGTATAAAGAGGCTCAGAAATTCGGTGATATAAAACTTGTTGCTTCTTCCGAAGATAAGAACAACACTTACATTCCTAAGCTCACTCGTGCGGATTTCAGAGAAGATGCCGATTACGTTCACATATGTTTTAACAACACTATTTACGGAACCAAGTGGAACTATATTCCCGATACCGGAGATATTCCTCTT
>SVSF01000063.1 GCA_015064425.1 Oscillospiraceae bacterium
ATACTTTTTTAAAAAATCTTTTAAATGTTCCTCATCCTCAACATTTGCCATTGTTTCAATAGTGTGAGGATACATGGGATGCCGTTCAAGGTAGGCTTCTGCCAATAAGCGCACTTCCGGAAGAATTTTTGGATCACGAAAAGCACGGTCATTTCCTTCGCTCCAAGGACGCCATGCAGAATCACTATGGAGATGGTTTCTGCGTATATCGCGAAGAAGGTTTACGATTTTATCAGTATCGTAATTCCTTTTCATACACTCACGTCTAAGCTCGTCAAATGCTTCCGCAGCGCGTTTCTCTTTCTCAAGTTGAGGCATTCCGAGAAGCTCGTCAACAGTAACTGCAAGCACCTCGGCAATGGCAGGGATCAGCTCAAGATCGGGATAAGTTGTGCCGTTTTCCCAACGACTGACAGATTGATATGTTACGCCCAAACGATCGGCAAGTGCTTCCTGCGTCAAATCGTTTTTCTTTCGAAAGTTACGTATGTTTTCTCCAATAGCAAGTTTCATTTTTTTCTCCTTATGCATGCGATTGTTTTGTAAAGCATTTTATTTTATCGACACTTATATTATACTGTAATTTTATCAAAATTTAAATAACGCATTTCGAGAGAAAAATTATCGATTAGTGTTATATTTTTCGTTTTCCCAACGCTTGCCTCCGGGCAAGCACAGTGCGTGCTCGCCTCGCATCGTTCCTGCACTCACGCCGTGACAATATAGGGCATATGCCCGAGCCTACTATCCGCAGAAAGAGAATGTATATAAAGTCCCTTGAGCAAATGTGGGCATTAGTAAGCTATCGCACAAAAAACACCACCAAAGAGATTTCTTGGTGGTGTTAGTGTTTTCTCCGCTATGGATGTATAGCAGATCTATACCTTTTTTATGATCTTTTTCCGCATTCGGGGCAGAACTTGAAGGCTTCCTTGGATACGTATCCGCACTCGCAGCGATATTCGTCGACAGGCCTCTTTTTTCCGCACTCGGAGCAGAATTTGCCGCTGCTTTTATTTCCGCACTCGCATATCCACTCACCGTTCACTGCAGTTTCGGGCTTCTTTGCGCCGCATTCCGAACAGAATTTGCCGGAATTCTCATTTCCGCAGGAACATTTCCAGGTATCGGATGGTCTTGTCTCACGGACATTCTCCTTGGCGTTATTCAAAAGCACGTTCTGTGCATTTGCTCCGCCCATAGCGTTCTGTGCCACGTTAAGACCCATAAATCCCATCATGGAGCCGTTCTTGTTCTTTGCAGCTTCTTGCATTGCCTGCATCTGCGCATAGGCAAGTCCGCCTGCCATAGCATCTTTGTCGCTGTACATTACGCTGCGGTCAAAATCTTCTATTCTGCTTCGGCTCTCATCGTCGGGGCTTACCTTAGCAAGAGCTACAGATACTATCTGTATTCCTCTGTTTGCCATCCACTCGTCATCAAGAGTATCCGACATATATTTTGCTATCTCTCTCTGCTTTACGGGGAGCTGGCTGAACTTTACCCCGTCAAGGGCACATTTTGCAAGAGAACTGTCAAGTGCGGTCATAAACTCGTCTGTGAAACTGTTTATAAGGCTTTCTCTTGTAAATACGCTTGATACGTTTCCGGAAATGTTAGAGAAAAACACGATAGGATCGCTTATCTTGAATGAATACTGCCCGAAGTATCTTATGTAAAGTGCCGTTTTGTAATAGGGATCATCATAAGCCATGGGGGTCGAGGTTCCGAACTTATTACCGACGATCTCTTTTGTGTTGATATAATATACTCTCTGGGTCTTAGCTGTATCTCCGCCAAAGGTGAAGCGTTTGCCAAAGGTCTTAAATGATTCCTTTATACCTTTGAAAAAACCTCCTTCAAAGCATGAGGGTTCAGTAGAACTGTCCCAAACGAATCTGCCTGCCTCTGCGGTAAAGTCTACTATCTTGCCGTCCTCGGTTATGAGTGCCATCTGACCTTCGTTTACTGCAATGGCGGAGCCGTTGGAGATGATATCTGTGCTGGCATTGTTATTTCCGGAGGTCTTCATGACTCCCTTTATGACCAGCTCGTCGTTGCTCATAGCATCGCAATGAAAATATTCTTTCCATTCGTCAGCCAGTACGCTTGAAGCGGCGTTTGTAAATGCCTTTATAAGTCCCATTAGGTTACCTCCTTTTTACCAAGCGGCGTAGTCGTTGAGTACCCAACCGTAGTCGCCGTCCGTAACTATGTTTTTACAATATTCGCAGCGTCCCGTATTATTTACGGCAATTGGAGCTCCGCAACTGGGACACTCCTTCGCATTGGTCTTGTGATCGTTGCTTGTAAGAACGCCTTTTTTTCTTATAAATTCAAGTCTGTATATTCTGGATGCCCTCTGCGTCGTGCTCCCTCTTATGATCTCACCGCTGAGATCGTCTGTAGTGAAGTCAAGAAGCGATGCCGAAAGCCTTATTGTAAGCTTTTCGTTAAGTCCGTCTTCTACGTAGTTCGCAAGTATGACGCTTTGAATATTTTGGGCATCAAGATGATTTGTCTTTTTCGATCTTATGTATTCGGATAACTGTGCTTCGTGCCTGTTAAATAGGCTCTCGCTTTCATAGGGACGGACTATCTCATAGTCTCTCTTTTCCCATGCCTCTTGCACCTTTATGAACACGTCACCCGCGTAAGCTTTCATATCTTCTGCGGAGAATTCGGGATCTTTTGCCCGTATTTCATTAATTATCTGAGGTTCGCTCTTTGCATTGATCGGGTTCACCGCAGGTTTGCTTTTCCAGTGAGGCTGTCCGCTGTTGTGAGTTCCGCCCTTAGTGAATTTTGAAAGTACGACCACGATGATGATCGCAATGACAAAAAGAATAATGAATGTGGAGAACACGTCTCCCGTAAGCATCCCGTTCCCGAAGAAGAATATGCCCTCGAGCAGATCTCCGCCATATTCGTAGCTGCCGCCGTAATCGTAATCTCCACCCCAGCTGTCACCATATCCCCAATCGTCCTCAAATGCATTGCCTACGTCAGCGGAAGCACCGAGGGAGAGCAGGCTTAGGGAGAACATCAGACATAATAACGTTATGAATATTCTTTTCATATTTTTCCTTTTAAGTCGCATTTCGTCGAATGTGAAGAAATAAAAAATCCCCACCGAGCCGTGTAAACAAGCAGAAGAAACCCTGCATGTGCAAGGGTGGTGCTCTCTCCGCTCCATTGTGCTCCCAACGTCTTCACAGACCGTGTCAAAGCAGGGAAAGTGAAGGAGGTCTGCATCCCGCTGCGGAAGTCCGAGCTCCAATTATTTCTTGTGGGTCCATACGCCTGTATATCACGCACTAAGCAGGTAGATTTTTAAAGTTTAGTTTTCAGAGTCGCTTCCTGCGTCATAGTCAAGCTCGCTGAAAAGCTCATCTTCAAAAAGATCGGCAATATTGTCAAGCTCATCATCGTCGTCAATGGTAACAAGTGCCTCTTCGCCGTTTTCGTCGGTCTCATATTTGAGTATTACGTACTCTCCCGCATCGTTGTCCTCTATGGGAAGAAGAGCGAGATACGTTACTCCGTCTACCTCCTGTTTTCCGAGAAACTCAAAATGCAGTTCTTTTCCGTCTTCGTCGGTAAGTGTAAAGATGTTTTCTTCAAGATATTCTTCGTTTGCCATAACAAGTTTATCCTGTGCCGTAAAGGCTTCCTTTCCGGGTAATTTATCCTAGGGCTCTTGTTACCCTACACCTATATTTTATAGTCAAATGATGCTTTTGTCAATAAGAAATACGTAACAGCCGAAACTTGGATAAACCTTTTTTACCTTTATATAAGTTATGCCGATATCCATTCGTTTATTCATCCCGAAATAAAAATGGAAGACTGCGGTTCCCCGTGTCTTCCGTTTTTTTATACTGCTGCGTTCTCTTTGGATTCAGCCAAGGCTTCATTATATGCTTCAATAACTGCCTTTTCAAGCTCCGCTCTGAATTCTCCGGTTATGGGATGAACTATATCTCTGTACGATCCGTCCGGATTCTTTCTGCTGGGCATAACTATAAAACACTTATCTCTTGCGGATATTACCTTTACGTCGTGCATTGCCAACTGACCGTCGAAGGTTACCGAAACGACCGCTTTCATGGGGCTTTCGTCATCAAAAATTTTTCTGATCTTAATATCTGTTATCTGCATGAAAAATTACCTCCTATGTGTAAATTTCTTCCTGATATAAATGTATTATACAAAAATTTTGTTAACGTTATACAACCAAAAAATTATATTTTTATAAATTATCTATATACTTTTTTTAAATAATGGTATATAATGAACTGTGAATGCCAACATGTTATAATAAGTTGTTAACATGCTATGAACTCAATTTTAACGAAAGGTTTGAGACTTATGAATATCGATAAGATAGGCGCGTATATGCAGGATGCAAAAAAGATCTTTTTTGTAGGCATCGGCGGTATAAGTATGTCATCTATTGCCATGATACTCAAAAGCAGGGGATATACCGTTGGCGGCTCCGACAGAGCAAGGTCGGCAGTTACCGATAAACTTGATGAAAACGGTATAAAAGTGTTTTTCGGTCACGACGAAAAGAATCCTGTGGGCTATGACGTCCTCGTATATACAGCGGCAGTGGATAAGAGCAATCCCGAAATAGTTTCAGCCGAAAAAATGGGCATGCCCTGCATCTCCAGAGGAGAATATCTTGGCTGGCTTATGAGTGAATATGAAAACAGAATAGGCGTATGCGGCACTCATGGCAAGAGCACCACTACGGGGATGCTTTCCGAGATAATGCTGAAGGCAGGGAGCGATCCTACTATCGTCTGCGGCGCGGAATTTTCCAAGATCAACGGCGCGTACAGAGTCGGCGGAGACGACATGTTTGTTTTCGAGGCTTGTGAATATAAGGATTCTTTCCTTTCTTTTTTACCTACGGTGTCTGTAGTTACCAATATTGACCTTGACCATCCCGACTACTTTAAGAGTCTTGAACAGTTGAGAAATTCCTTTATACGGTATATGAATATTTCCGACGTTTCCGTAGCTAACTTTGACAGCAAAGACGTGCGGATAGCAGCGGAAAGTTTTAAAGGAAACCGTCTCATTACTTTTGGTATAGAGAACGGAGACGTGGATTTCTGCACTAAAAATATAAATTTCGTAAGGGGTAAGGCGGAATTTGACATATATATGCGTGGAGTTCCGGTGGCTCACATAAAGCTGAAGGTGCCGGGTATGCACAACATATATAACGCTCTTGCGGCGGCTTGCGGCGCATATGCCGTCGGAGTTCCCTTCGGCGTGATACAGCAGGCTCTTTCGGAATTCGGAGGAATAAAGAGACGTTTTGAATATAAAGGAAGTTTTGGAAACGTTTCTGTTTACGATGACTATTCCCACCATCCCACAGAGATAAAGACCACTCTTGACGGAGCAAAAAGACTTGGGTACAACAGAGTTTTCTGCATATTCCAGCCCCACACATATTCCCGCACAAAGGAACTTTTCAACGACTTCAAGCTTTCCTTTGCGGATGCGGACGTAACCGTATTTGCAGATATATATGCGGCAAGAGAAAAAAATATTTACGGTGTAAGTTCTGAGGAGCTTTCCCATCAGGTGCCGAATTCCCATTATTTTGACAGTTTTGAAAAGATCGCTTCGTTTATAAAAGAAAACGTGTCCGAGAACGATATGGTAATAACTGTCGGTGCGGGAGATGTTTGGAAAATAGGCGAGATGCTTTTAAAATGATTTGTAAAAATTAACATGGAAATTCACAGATACCGACTTTTTTGAGAAATCTGTCTCTTTTACGGCAGATTTGTAGAGGTATTTACTTGACTTCTTGCTCGATTAGGTGTATACTCACATACGGGTGTGATAATTAACATTTTTCTGTTAATTAGTATTAATTTCTTATGCTATTTATAACACTAAGGAAAAGGAAGGAAAGAGAAAGTGATATCAGAAAGAAAAGACATAATTAGAGAGCTGCTGCACTCTAAGCCTTTTGTTTCTCTCGATGAACTGGGAAAAAGATTCCCTAACGTTTCAAGTATGACGCTTCGCCGAGATATTGAATATTTCGAAAGAATAGGCGAGGCAATAAAGGTTCGCGGCGGTGCTCGTTCCATGAAGTTTTTGACAACGAGCTTTGAAGATGAATTTCATATCAGGGCAAGCACAAATACCGACGTAAAGGAAAAAATAGCCTTTTCTGCGGCTCAGCTTATTGAATCGGGAAGGTCCATATTTATTGACTCGGGATCTACAATGTACAAGATGACAAAGTTTATACCCGATGAGAGACTTACCATTGTGACTACCGCTCCCAACATAGCTATGGAGCTTGTAAAGAAGAATAAGCTTTTTATAAACATAGTGGGCGGAATGCTCAATAAGTACAGCTATTCCGTATCGGGAAGTCAGGCTGTTCATTTCCTTGAAAATATTAACATTGACATTGCTTTTGTTGTAGCCAGCGGTTTTACTCTTGATGCGGGATTTTCCTGCGGTAACTATAGCGAATGCGAGATAAAGAAGTTTGTTGTGAGCAGAGCAAGAAAGAAAGTTCTTATAATAGACAGTACAAAAACAGGTAAAAATTTACCCTACTCCTTTGCAGGATTTGAAGACATTGATGTCCTTGTTGCCGATGAAGGCATATCCAAAGAGATAATCGAGTCTGCCAAATCTAAGGGCGTAGAAGTAGTAATTTCATAAATTTGGAGGATACATATGGCAACAGTTGTTATTATGCCCCGCCAGGGCCAGAGCGTTGAAAGCTGTGTTATCACAAGCTGGAACAAAAAGGTCGGCGATACGGTAAATGAGGGAGACATTCTGTTCTCCTACGAGACGGACAAGTCTGCATTTGACGAGCCCGCAACAGTAAGCGGTAAGATGCTTGCTGTATTTGCAGAGGAAGGCGACGACGTTGAGTGTCTGCTTCCCGTATGCGTTATAGGTGAAGAGGGAGAAGATATTTCTGCTCTCGTTCCCAAGAAGGAAGAAGCACCCAAGGCCGAGGAGGCACCCAAGGCTGAGGCAGTTGCTGAGACAAAGAAAGAAGATGCGCCTAAGGCTGCAGAGGTAAAGGCTACCGAAAACACTTCCGGCATCGTTAAGATATCTCCCCGCGCAAAGGTCCTTGCAGAGCGTACTGATGCGGATATTTCCCGTGCAGTTCCTACAGGCCCCAACGGCAGAATAATCGAAAGAGATATCGAGACTCTTCTTGATAAGGGTTACATTCTCGGTGCTGCTGCAGAGGCACCCGCTGCTGAGGCTGATGCATTTGGCGGAGCAGAATATATCGATGAAAAGCTTCCAAACATCCGCAAGGTCATCGCTAAGTCTATGCACGAATCTCTTTCCAATATGGCTCAGCTTACACTTAATACAAGCTTTGATGCTACAGAGATCCTTGCATTCAGAAACAGCATAAAGAAGAACGCAGAAAGACTCGGTCTTCCCAACATCACTCTTAACGATATGGTAATGTATGCAGTTGCAAAGACCGTTAAGAATCACAAGTCTCTTAACGCTCACTACCTTGACAATTCAATGCGTTTCTTTAAGAATGTAAACCTCGGTATGGCTGTTGATACGGAAAGAGGACTTATGGTTCCCGTACTTAACAAGGCTGATACTCTCAAGCTTGCAGATTTTGCTGCACAGTCAAAGAAGCTGATCGCAGATACAAAGGCAGGAACGGTATCTCCCGATAATCTCCGCGGCGGAACATTTACAGTTACCAATCTCGGTGCATTCGGTATTGAAAGCTTTACTCCCGTTATCAATCCTCCTCAGACAGGTATCCTCGGTATCTGCGGAACAGAGAGAAAGATAAAGGAAGTAGACGGCAAGGACGTATTCTATACAGCAATGGGACTTTCCCTTACCTTTGACCACAGAGCTCTTGACGGCGCTCCTGCGGCTAAGTTCTTAAAGGATCTCTGCGCTAATCTTGAATCCTTCAGCCTTCTTCTTATGGATTGATCGGAGGTAAAAAACAATGTTTGATCTTATAATTCTCGGCGGCGGCCCCGCCGGCTATAACGCAGCTGAAAAGGCTGCACACGGCGGACTTAAGACTCTTCTTATTGAGAAGAGAGCTCTCGGAGGCGTTTGCCTTAACGAAGGCTGTATCCCCACCAAGACACTCCTTTACTCCGCAAAGATATACGACTACTCAAAGCACGGCGCTGAATACGGCGTTAAGTTTGAGGGCGCATCTATCGATCACAACTTTGTAGTTGACAGAAAAGACAAGATAGTTAAGATGCTTACGGGCGGTATCGGTATGACCCTCAAGAAGATGGGCGTTACTGTAGTAAACGGCGTAGGTGAAATAAAGAAAAAGACTGCAGAGGGCTTTACCGTTGCGGTTGAAAAGGAAGAGTATGCAGGAAAGCAGCTTCTTATCTGCACAGGTTCCGAAGCTCTTGTTCCCCCTATCGACGGTCTCAGAGACTCCGTTGCAAACGGATTTGCTCTTACAAACCGCGAGATCCTCGCACTCAGAGAAGTTCCTGCTAAGCTCGTTGTTATCGGCGGCGGCGTTATCGGTCTTGAGATGGCGTCCTACTTTAACAGCGTAGGCTCTAAGGTTACTATCGTTGAGATGCTCGATCATATCGCAGGCAATACAGACAAGGATCTTTCCGAAAATCTTAAGAAGCACTATATGAAGAAGGGTGTCGAATTCATCCTCGGTGCAAAGGTTACTTCCGTTAAGGACGGCAAGGTATCCTACGAGAAGGATGGCAAGGTTACTGTTCTTGAAGCGGACAAGGTCCTTTGCTCTATCGGACGCCGCGCTAATACCGCAGGAATCGGACTTGAGAACATTAACGTTCTTACAGAAAGAGGAGCTATCGTCACCAACGAAGAGGGAAAGACTAACGTATCCGGCGTATGGGCAGCAGGCGACGTAAACGGAAAGTCCATGCTTGCACATACTGCATACCGCGAAGGCGAAGTTTGCATAAACAACATCCTCGGCAAGAAGGACAGAATGAACTACGATGCTATCCCCGCAGTTATCTATACAAACCCCGAAATAGCTACAGTCGGTGAGACAGAAGAATCTGCAAAGGCTAAGGGCTATGACGTTGACGTATGGAACACCACACTCAAGCTCAGCGGAAGATATATTGCCGAAAATGAGGGCGGAGACGGTTTCGTTAAGATCATCGTTGACAAGAAGCACCACACTATTCTCGGTGTTCATATGGTAGGAAACTACGCATCAGAGATAATTTACGGTGCGGCTATCATGGTCGAAAAGAAGATGAGAGTTGAAAGCGTTCAGAAGTGCGTATTCCCTCATCCTACAGTATGCGAAGTAATTCGTGAAGCAATGTTTAATTATTAATTTTAATTTATCTATATAATTGGAGGATTATTATGCCTAAGAGTCAATTTGTCGATCCTAAGGTGGCATTTGAAAAGGGTTATATCCATTTTAACGATATTCCCGTATGCCAGTACAACAAAACACTTGAAGAAGAGCTTAAGGTCTACACTAAGGAAGATCTTATGCGTATCTATCACGATATGCGTCTCATTCACGAATTTGAGACTATGCTCAACGATATTAAGGTAAAGAGCGAGTACAACGGCGTTAAGTACAACAACCCCGGACCTGCTCACCTTTCTCTCGGTCAGGAAGCATCCGCAGTAGGTCAGGCTTACAGCCTCGATATGAACGACCTTACTTTCGGTTCCCACAGAAGCCACGGCGAAATTCTCGCAAAGGGTCTTTCTTCTATCAACAAGCTTGATGACAAAGAACTTTACGATATTATGAAGGAATTCCTTGACGGTTCCGTTCTCTCCGTTGTTGAGAAGCATCTCTATCACGGCGATGATATGAAGAGACTTGCTAAGTACTTCCTCGTATACGGAGCACTTGCTGAGGTATTTGCACGTACAACAGGCTTTAACAAGGGCCTCGGCGGATCCATGCACGCTTTCTTCATTCCTTTCGGAATTATGCCCAACAACGCTATCGTTGGCGGAAGCGGACCTATCGCTCTCGGTGCTGCTCTCTACAAGAGATGTAACCACAAGAAGGGTATCGTAGTTGCAAACAGCGGCGACGGTGCTTGCGGAAGAGGTCCCGTTCTTGAAGCATTCAACTTCGCATCCATGGACCAGATCAAGAAGCTCTGGAATGATGGCGCAGGCGAAGGTATGCCTATACTCTTCAACGTATTCAATAACCACTATGCAATGGGTGGCCAGACACGCGGTGAGACCATGGGTTACGATATGGTTGCTCGTCTCGGCGCAGGCTTCAATCCCGATATGATGCACGCAGAGAGA
>SVSF01000064.1 GCA_015064425.1 Oscillospiraceae bacterium
TGCCTTCTGCGTCCTTACCTTCAATAATGCCGAGGTCGTAAAGAGCGTCGATTTCATCTTCGTACTCTGTTACGTCATTGAATGCAGATACTGTTGCAAAGCATCCAATAACCATAAGCATTGTGAGAGCAAGAGACAGAATTCTCTTGAAATTACTCATGATAATTTCTCCTTCTGTAAAATATTACATCAGGATCCTTTGTGTAGCTACCCAACAGAGGATCTCCTTGATGCATGTACAGTATACAAAAAAGTTTTTTTCATTTCAAGAGGAATGCGTGTTTTGTAACATAACTGTAATATAAGAAAAATGTCGAAACACAGATCCGGTGTTTCGGCATTTTTTAAAAATTATAGTTTTTTGTTATAAAGTCTCTGCAGCATGGGCAGATTGTTTCGCAATATTGCAGCCGGCATAAGACTGAGCAGAAAGTTTACCGCTGTAACGGGAATACCTATTCCATAGATATTGCCCGCAGGCAAAAGCAATATTGATCCCCCGAAGAGCGCATTGGCTACATGTATATATACGCCGTAGTTTGATTCCAGAATAAAACGGGCAAGATACTCTTTATCGTCTCTGCTTTCGAGCTTCCTTTTACTGAAGCCCGTGAAAACTCCCAGCTCGGGAACAAATGAGCTCCATCTTTTAACCGAAAGTCTGCGGTATAGACATCTTTCCCATTTTGGTGAGTGGACCGTTGTCGAGACATCAAAATATTTTTCCGGGAAACGTCTTATGGCAAATGCAGTTACTGCATCAACCGCTATTACTTCCGCGGTTGCCGCAATTGACAGTCCCAAATAAAATAAAAAGCTCTTTTCATTTACAAAACAGTTTGATAAGGCAATGATCAAGTTAGCTATCAGAATGACCGTTATGTAAAACATCGTTTTTACTCCTCATTACCGTATTTCAGAGGAATGCCGTAAAAGTTTTCATAGCATTCTTTCCAAAGCTCAAAATTTTCCTCGCACATTCTCTTTGTATCTTCCCTCAGATTTGCTCCCTCTTTGGGATATATAGGGGGAAGTATATTAACCGTATATGCAAGGATGGGGAATCCGTCTGCGCCTATCCTGTCCGTTTCCTCCATAGTAATAAAAAAGGGCAAAACGGGAGCGCCGTTCTTTACGGCAAAGCGGAAAGCGCCTTCCTTCAGCGGGCGAGGTTTTCTGTAATTCCACCACATTCCCTGCTCGGGATATATGAGTATCTTTTCTTTTCTTTCGAGAAGCACCGATACGGCATCGGTCAACTCTTTAAGCACTTTTCTGTCGCTCCCAAGGGGCAAAGTATTGCAATGTCTGAAGAAAAACCCGTAAAGTCCTCCAAAGGAGGTGTAGTTTCCTTCCCTTATTATTTTATAAAGCCTTCTTTTGCCCAAAGGTCTCTCGATAGCTTTGAAAACAGCGTAATTATCAAAAGGATTGAAGTGATTTGCGGTAATTATTACGCCTCGATGAGATACGGCGCGGTAATTTTCCATTCCGTGCACCTCTTTTATAACAAGTTCTCCTTTTTTGATACATCCGTCAAAATGCCTCTTTGCCATTCTGTTGGCTATTTCGGACATTATACGGGTCGAAAGCTTTTTCCCGGTATAGTCTACCTTTCCTGCCTCAAGAGGAACCGTAGGGGGATCATCCTCAAGGTCCTTATCAAAAAGGCCTAGGCGCTCATAGTCTTCAGCTTTCTTTAACACTGCAAGTCTGCCTGCATCTTTTTCGGGCATATCAGCACCCCCTCACAACGTTTTCGAACATAGAATAAGCAACGGGAAGAGGCTCCTTTAAGTTTTCGGCATTTGCAGTCTCCTCCATTGCCAGCAGGGCAAGGGCATCGTACTGCTTTTTATCCCGTTCTCTTTCTTCTTCCGTATAGGCGTTTCGTTCTTCTTTCATTTGTTCATAATAAGGAGTAAGTGCGGCATATGACCAGAATACATTTTCAAAAGCAACACCGTAATATCTCCAGGGCTTAAAGTTCAGTTTGAAATGTATAACGGAAGGAAGTCCGAGGCTCTCCGAATCCGGAAATGCAGTTTTATTCCATGTAAGCGGAAGATATTTTACCGAGCCGTTGCAAAGCACGTTCAGATAGTCCTGATCCTGAGCCACCCTAAAGCGGAAACGGTTCATAAGCCCGACGAAAGCCCTCTCAAGTTCTGCCGAGCGCATCTGTTCAAGATCCATAAGAAGTATGCCTGCATTAAAATAGCAGTGTCTGTCTATGCCCAGAGCTTTTTCGGAATATCCTGCAAACACGGGAATATCAGTTACCACTTCATCTGTAACGGCACCCACAAGGCAGCCCTCAAGATCAATACTGTACAGTTCTCCCACGTCTTTTGTCAGCACGATATCGCAGTCAAGATAAAGGGCTTTTTTATATTCCGGGAACATATCCGCTATAAAAATTCTATAATAGGTCGCGCATGTGTAGTAGTCTCTTAAAGAGAGCTTTTCCCCTATATGAGACAGTCTTTCACTAACGTTTACAAAATATATGGCTATATTTTCCCTTTTAAAGCTTTTGAGCCTACGTATGTTTTCTTCATCAAGACTATTTACGAGAATATGGATATTATATTGAAATCCTTCGGAAGAATTTTCTGCCAAGGATGCTATGGCTACGGAAAGATATGCCGCATAGCGGTCGTCCACGGCAAAAAATATGGGTACGGTCTTTTTCTCATTCATAATTATCGCTTTCCTTTCAAAGACTCAAGGTAACAGATGCCTTACGCTCTTTATTATACTAAGAGGAACGGCAAGAGCAAGGAACAAGCTGTAGAGAGCGCTATACTCTTTCTCTATCTCTGCAGTAGAATCTCTTTTTCTACCTCTCTACTGATGGTAGAATCCGACATTTTTCCCTTTTTGTCGCAAAATTCCTATTAATATTTTTGGTATTTATTGATTTTCAATGCGGTTTTGGATATAATTGTTACAGAAGGGAGTGAGGCACACGTTTAAAAAGCGATTTTCAGGGCAGTTTTTACTGATACCGAACATTATCTGCTATTTCAGAATACTGCTTGTACCCGTAATGGTTTTACTTTATACAAACGGATTTCACGAATACGCTTTTCTTGCGCTTGCACTCTCCGGGCTCAGCGACGTAGTCGACGGAAAAATAGCAAGGCTTACAAATCAAGTGAGCGATTTCGGAAAGCTTATAGACCCGGTAGCGGACAAGCTTACTCAGCTTGCCCTTATGATATGTGTTACGGTAAAGCACACGGTATTTGCAATTCCCTTAGCACTCCTTGTATTGAAGGAGATCATCGTTTCCATTATATGCATTATTGCAACGCTGAAAAGCGACAAGTTCAACAGTTCCCGTTGGTACGGAAAACTGTGCACGGTGGTGCTGTATGCTTCCATGACTCTCACCCTATTCTGGTTTGATATTCCGGAAGTCTTAGTGTATGCTCTCACAGCCGCCTGCTCCGTGATAATAATGCTTGCTATGCTTTTGTATACTCTGTTTTTTGCAAAAATACTTTTATCTTTTAAAAGCAATGAGAAAGAAATTTAAAAGTCCGTCCGAAGACGGGCTTTTTTACTTGATATTGTCATTTTTTTGTGTTAGAATCATTTTGTCGGAGAGAAGGAAACGGGTGTGAATCCCGTACGAGCCCGTCGCCGTGAGGTATTGCAAAAGCATAGCTGAAAGGCGTCCGTACTCTTATACCGAAGCCGCAATTCGGGAAGAGGTCATTGGACTTTGTCTGAGAAGACCGAGTACGGATATACCAAGTCGAAACACTTCACCGACCAAAGTCTCAGAGCCTTATGACCGCGGGCGCCGGTCACGGCAGGAGCGAAAAGAATAATTTTATATTTTTAAAAGGAGAAACAAAAGATGACAAATTTCAAAAGAATTTTGTCCCTCATCCTTTGTCTTGTGCTCATTGCGGCTGCAGCACTTTTCGCAACAGGTTGTACGGACAGCGGAACGGAAAAAGAAACCGAAAAGGAGACGGAGACTGAAGCTCCGAAGACCGAAGACAGCGTAACCGAGCTTGGAGAAGGAGATAAAAGCTTCAGCTTCACAGTAACTGATACCGAGGGCAAGAAAACAGAATTCCTTATCAAAACTGACGAGAAGACCGTCGGTGACGCTCTTATAAAGCTCGAGCTTATTTCAGGTGACGAGGGAGACTACGGGCTTTACGTAAAGACTGTCAACGGAACTACTCTCGACTACGATAAAGACGGAAAGTATTGGGCGTTCTACATAAACGGTGAATACGGTATGACGGGCGTTGACCTTACCGAAATAGAAAACGGTGCTTCCTACGAGTTTAAAGCCGAATAAGCCTATGAGCAATAGCAAAAGCAGGTCAGGGCTCAGCGTAAGGGAAATATGTATTTTTGCTATGCTCGGTGCATTGATGTATACCTCCAAGCTTGCAATGGATGCCCTGCCAAATATACACCTACTTGGGGTTTTCATATGCTCCATTACGGTCGTGTACAGAAAAAAGGCTCTGTGGCCCATATACGTGTACGTTTTTCTGTTGGGTGCCTTTTCCGGAGGCTTCACCGCATGGTGGATACCGAATCTCTACATCTGGACCGTTCTTTGGGGAGCGGTAATGCTTTTGCCTAAGAACATGCCTGCTAAGATAGCTACACCCGTTTATATGTGTGTAAGTGCTCTTCACGGCTTTTTGTTCGGAGTGCTTTACGCACCCTTTCAGGCTTTGATATACGGTTTAAGCTTTGAGGGGATGCTGTCGTGGATAGCATACGGTTTAAGATACGACGTCACCCACGGAATATCCAATTTTTGTTTCGGTATACTGATACTTCCGTTCATCAAAATGATGAAGACCGCAAACAGGATCTCACATATAAGTTAAAAAAGCGGAATACTCGAATTTGAGTATTCCGCAATTTTTATTTAAGTCTTTTTTTTATCTTTCTCAAGTCTCTCAGCATCCTGAGGGTATCTCGTACCGGGGATACCTTTGATTCTCTGTGATTTATTATCTTAACAGGTATCTCCTTTATTTTAAGCTTCATTTTATCTGCAAGAAGAAGAGCTTCAAGATCGAAAGCAAAGCCCGGAGTCTCAAGAGTAGTAAATATCTTTCTTGCGTATTCACCCCTGAATGCCTTTATTCCGCATTGGGAATCGGAATAGGAGAAGCCTGCAAAGAGCTTAAGTATCATAAGATACGTGCCCGACATAAGTTTTCTCAAGAAGGTGTATTCCTTATATCCTTCGGGGTCAAGTCTGCGAGAGCCTATCGACGCATCTACCGAAGGGTCTGTAAAGCTTTCCGCAAAAGTCTTAATTATATCGGCACCGTAAGCAAGATCGCAGTCCGTATATAGAACGATATCTCCCAAAGAATTAAGTATGCCCTCCTTGACCGCACCGCCCTTGCCTCTGTTCTTTTCGTATCCGCAGGATCTTATTCTGTCGGATACAAGGCTTTCGATGATCTCTGCCGTCCTGTCGGTACTTCCGTCGCTTACAAGTATAAGCTCGAAATCCTCTCCGAAATCACGCCTTAAGGTATCCTCCAGAGTCTTTGCCGTTTGTGCTATTATTTTTTCTTCATTATAAGCAGGGATAACTACCGAGATCATCGCTTTTCCTTTCAGATATTATTCTATATCGATAATGGATTCGTCCCACATTTCGGGTTTTTCATAACCGAGAAGGTTTACCGCAGTAGCCGCAACGTTGGAAAGTCCGAAAGCTCCATCCTTCTTTACGTTATAGCTTCCGTTATAATTGTTATCGTAAATAATGCAGGGAACGGGATTGAGCGTATGGCTTGTCTTTGATTTATAGGAGCCGTCCTTGTTCTTGGCAATAGCGCCCTTCTTTATCTCGTACATCTCGTCTGCATTTCCGTGGTCAGCGGTTATAATAGCAACTCCGCCAACCTCGTCGACAACGGGAAGTATACGTGCAAGGCAAAGGTCAAGAGCCTCAACGGATATCTTTGTAGCCGCAAGGCTTCCGGTATGTCCTACCATATCGCCGTTGGGGAAGTTACATCTGATACAATCGTACTTGCCGCTTCTGAGTGCTGCTATTACCTTGTCGCTTATTTCCGCACACTTCATCCAGGGTCTCTGTTCAAAGGGCACTACGTCAGAGCTTACCTCTTCATAGGTCTCAAGTTCTTCGCTGAACTTTCCGCTCTTATTTCCGTTCCAGAAATAGGTAACGTGGCCGTACTTTTGTGTTTCGGATACTGCGTACTGAGAAATGCCGGTATCGCTAAGATACTCGCCCATTGTATTGGTTATTTCGGGAGGGCTTACGAGATATCTTGAAGGCACGTGAGTATCTCCGTCGTATTCGAGCATTCCCGCATATAGCACCTTGGGGAATGTCTTTCTTGCAAATTTGTCAAGAGTCTCGTCCTCAAAAGCTTTGGATATTTCTATAGCTCTGTCCCCTCTGAAGTTGAAGAATATAACGCTGTCTCCGTCAAGTATCTTGCCTACGGGTCCGTTTTCATCGGCAATTACAAAGGGATCGAGGTCCTGGTCGATAGCGTGTGTCTCTTCTCTGAGGGTATCTATAGCTTCCTTAGCAGATGCAAAACATCTGCCATCGCCTTCAACGTGAGTCTTCCAGCCAAGCTCTACCATGCTCCAGTTCGCCTCGTACCTGTCCATGGTTATCTTCATTCTTCCGCCGCCGGATGCGATCATTACGTCAAAGTCTGCATCGCGGAGTCCGTCAAGAAACTCTTCAAAAGGAAGCACGTAATCGAGAGCCGAGGTCTCGCCTACGTCTCTGCCGTCAAGTAGAATGTGTATACGTACATGCTTTACTCCGTCTTCTTTTGCTTTGGAAACAAGCGCTTTAAGATGATCTATATGAGAGTGAACGTTACCGTCTGAGAAAAGTCCCAAAAAGTGGAGAGTTCCGCTTTCCTTTACTGCAGAGCAGAGAGTCTGCCAAGTATCGGAAGTAAATATCTTACCGCTTTCGATAGACTCTGATACAAGCTTTGCACCCTGGCTGAATACCTGACCTGCGCCGAGAGCATTGTGTCCTACCTCTGAGTTACCCATATCATCATCGGAAGGAAGACCTACCGCTGTGCCGTGAGCCTTGAGGCTTACTGTGGGATACTTTTCCATAAGCATATCAAGTGTGGGAGTAGCTGCTATCTTTACGGCATTGCCCTCGTTGTCGGAGCCGAGTCCGATACCGTCCATTACGATAGTAAGAACGGGACCCTTAACGCCTTCAAATTTTTTAAGTTTCTGAAGTTTCATACTGTATTCCTTTCATAAGCGCAGAGATGCGCGCATCTTTTTTCCTAATTATATAGTATAACGGAAAAATATAAATTTTTCAATAGCGTTTGCGCTTTTAGGGAAAATAAAGTGTAATACAAAAAAGCAAGTCTTTCGACTTGCTTTTCTGCTTGTTTATTCAGTCTAATTTAAGTTAGCTGAAGTAACAATTATCGATTACTGAATCGTAGGATTGTATAGTATAACAATAGTGTCGGAGCCGTAGTTGCTTCCGAGGTATACATGTGAGCCGCCCCAGTGAACTGCATTCTTGAATCCAGCTGCGTAAGCGCTGTTGCCCACGGAAACATAGGATGCTACGGCATTAACAACTGCGCTGATTGGTGCAAAGTTAGTATCGTCAACCCACATTACGTCAAGTCCGTATCTACCTATTGTTTGATCGTTATGAACGCGTACTTCGTAACCGCTAATGTCAAATCCGCCGTTAGTAATTTCTGCATCAGCTCTTACGAGATCGCCTGTGATAGCATCCTGACGGAGCTCACCGTTCTTGTCTACGTAGTAGAAGCCTGCGGGGATAGTCTCACCGTTTTCGCACTCGTAAGTTACAGTTCTGATCTCGCCTGTAATCATATCAAGAGCCTTGTAGTAAGTGCCTTCATACATACCGTTATTGTGTCCGCCAAGTCCGTCATAGTTGATCCATGCGTAAGCGTCAGCAAGGTTACGAATGTAAACGATGGAGGAGAGAGACGTGGAGGAAGCGGTCTTCGCTGTTACGTTATAATCATCTGTGTTAGCGAGCTTGAAGTATGCGAAGGAAACATTCCACATCTGGTTCTTAAGGTCAGTAGCAACTACCTTAGCTTCAGCTGTGCTGAACCATGTGCCTGCGCCGAGTTCGCTTCCGTCGTATTCAACGAATGTAGCACCTGTGAACACGAGTACCTTAGCGTCTGTGAAGTCGAAGTAGTAACCGCCATTAGCACCAGTCAAAGTGTTATGGTCAATGAAGCCGAACTCTGTCATAATGTCGTTCTGATCGAACGTCATATAATCGGGTGCGAACTCTTCGATCTTGTAGTAGCCGCTGTCCTTAGTGTAAAGCTTAACGTTGTCACCTGCTACGATGTCAGCTGTAAGACCTTCTTCGATTACGTAGTAACCAATATCAGCCTTTTCGTCAAAGAGAGCAACGATAGGATAGCTTACTGTACCAACTGTGATAGATCTGCCTGTGTCTCTGATGAAGATATATTCTACGCCTGCATCAGGAGTAGGAGCAATGGTTGCATCATTGATAGCGATAACCGCGCCTGTTTCATCCATTACGAGGGTTACTCTGCGTCCGAGAAGAGCAGTATCAAATGCGAAGTCGCCGTTTGTAGCGAGGTCAGCAACTGTGCAACGTGCAGCGGAACCAACGTTGTAGAGAGTACCGGGTGTGTTAGCATCGATACTGTCAAGAGTGATGGTCTTGTTGTAGAGGTCAACACCTGTTACGAGACCTGTTGCTTTTGTTGTAACAACCTTGTCAACGAGAACGTAAGCGCATCTGTGTTCGCCGTAAGTATTTTCAATTACATCGTATTCTACTGTAGCATATCTGTAGAATGCACCGTCTGTGATAGTTACGGGCTTGCCTTCGAGGTCATAGAAAGCGTATGTGGAAACTGCGAGACCTGCTGCAGTATTATACATAGGATAGTAAGCCTCTGTATAGTATGCCTTGTTAGCAGTTTCTCCTTTGAATCTGAGGTAGGAGTAGTTTCCGGACTGATCCCATGCCTTAGCCTGATCAAATGTGTAGTACTGTGCATAGTCGTAGTCGCCGTCGCCGTCGATATCGAATGCAGCAAGTCTTTCAAAGTCATTTGTCATTGCTGTAGCGTCAGCAACGAGTGCGTTAGTCGCGGAGTTACCGTTGAATACGATGATCTCATCGTTATCGTAAGCGGTATTTCTGTCACCGTTGGAAAGGTGATTTGTAGGATCTGTTACTGTGTAGTACTTTGTACCGTCGATAGTAAGAGTTTCGATATTGCTGGTGTTAGCTGTGTTAGCTGCAGCAAATTCGCCCTTTTCGAAGATATCAGCTGCGAGTACCTTGCACTTATCAAATGTTCTTATGCCGCTTGAGGAAGATGAAGATCCATCGTACCAATCGGAGAATACTACGTTAAAGCACTTACCGAGGTCAAGTCTGGAAGCCTTTTCAAGTCCGAACTCACTTACGGGAAGAACCATTACGTCTTCTGCGTTATAATAGCTGTCATATTCGGGAGCAGCATCGATAACTACAAATCCATAGTAGCTGCCGAGCTTAGCAGTGATAAGTTTTTCGTACTCAGTGAAGTCGAGAGCGCCGCCGAGAGCGGTCTGGAGCTGAGCGGAGATTCTGTCGCCTTCAGCTGCAACGACCATAACTGTTACGTCAGCTGCGTAGTACTCGAATACATCCCTAGCGAATGTATGGTACTTAGGTCTTGCGATCTGATAAGGATCGTTGTATCTCTTTGCGAAGAG
>SVSF01000065.1 GCA_015064425.1 Oscillospiraceae bacterium
GGAGTGTGGAACCATGAACTTATCGTCAAATCCCCTAAAGAGTATAGATGTCTTCTTTTCTACTCTGTGTGGGAAAACACCCGATATCTTTTTTTTAAGCGGATATTTCTTTATGCCGTAATGGTAATAAAGACCCGCCTGAGCACCCCAACAAATGTGGAAGGTACTGTGGACGTGGGTCTTGCTCCATTCCATTATCGTACAGAGCTCATCCCAGTATTCAACCTCCTCAAAGGGGAGATTTTCCACGGGGGCTCCGGTTATGATCATTCCGTCAAAGTATCTGTCTCTTACATATTCAAAAGTTTTATAAAAGGCTAAAAGATGTTCTTTTGAAGTGTTTTTTGATTCATGTGAGCTGGTGTGTATAAGCTCCATTTCTATCTGGAGAGGGGTGTTTCCGAGAAGTCTTGCCAGTTGAGTTTCGGTGTCTATTTTTGTTGGCATAAGATTGAGAACGAGAAGCTTCAAGGGTCGGATATCCTGGGTGATCGCTCTGGTTTCCGTCATTACGAATATGTTCTCATCCGCAAGAGTCTTAACGGCGGGAAGTGCGTTTGGTATTTTTATTGGCATTGGTGTCCTCCGTCAGATCTTTTCAAGAGCCTGCTTAATATCTTCGATAAGGTCATCGGCATTTTCGAGTCCGCATGAATAACGCACAAGGTCGGGAGAAACGCCTGCTGCTTTAAGTTCCTCATCATTCATCTGTCTGTGAGTTGCACTTGCGGGGTGGAGACAGCATGTACGTGCATCTGCAACGTGGGTCTCTATAGCTGCTATCTTAAGACTCTTCATAAATTTTTCTGCAGCGGGTCTGCCGCCTTTTACTCCGAAGCTGACGACTCCGCAGGAACCGTTTGGAAGATATTTTTGAGCCAGATCGTAATATTTGCTGCTCTTTAGACCGCTGTAATTTACCCATGCCACCTTATCGGAACATTCAAGGAACTGCGCTACAGCCATAGCGTTTTCGCAATGACGCTTCATTCTTACATGCAGGCTTTCTATTCCGAGGTTGAGAAGGAAAGCACTTTGAGGGGACTGTACAGAACCGAAATCGCGCATGAGTTGCGCGGTAGCCTTGGTTATAAATGCTCCGCCGAGGCCGAATCTTTCGGTATAAGTAACGCCGTGATAGCTGTCATCGGGAGTACAGAGTCCGGGGAATTTATCGGGATATTTCGTCCAATCGAATTTACCTGAATCCACTATACATCCGCCTACTGCAGCACCGTGTCCGTCAAGATACTTGGTAGTGGAATGTGTAACGATATCGGCACCCCATTCAAAGGGGCGGCAGTTAATGGGTGTAGGGAAGGTATTGTCTATTATAAGAGGGCATCCGTGCGCGTGTGCTGCTTTAGCAAATTTTTCGATATCGAGAACCGTAAGAGCGGGGTTGGCAATAGTCTCGCCGAATACTGCCTTTGTGTTGGGTCTGAAAGCTGCATTCAGCTCTTCTTCCGTGCAGTCGGGATCTACGAAGGTGAATTCAATACCCATTCTCTTCATGGTGACTGCAAAGAGATTGTAGGTTCCGCCGTATATTGTTGAAGAGGATACTACGTGATCTCCGCAAGATGCTATGTTAAACACGGCATAGAAAGATGCCGCCTGACCCGAAGAGGTGAGCATTGCTGCGGTACCGCCTTCGAGAGCACATATTTTAGCTGCTACGGTATCACATGTCGGGTTTTGCAGACGGGAGTAAAAATATCCGTTTGCTTCAAGATCGAAGAGCTTTGCCATCTCTTCGCTGGTGTCGTATTTGAAGGTGGTACTCTGGATTATCGGTATTTGTCTGGGCTCACCGTTTCCGGGAGTGTAGCCGCCTTGAATGCATTTAGTCTCTATTCTGAGTTCGCTCATTTTTAGCTCCTTTTTATTTGTATATTCCTTTGTAATCCTGCTTTTTCGCCGAATTGCTTTTTTTAATGGCGTTGATGAGGAAGTAAACTCCCACAGCGGCAAAATAGACAACGCAGAACATTACGAATAGGAAGAATATAACGCTGAATTCGGATGAATATTTTCCGATAATGACAAAAGAAAGGAAGAATGACAGAGCACAACAAAGAAAATGGAGTGCCCATTTTAATACGGTGTTGAGCTTCTTTACGGAAAGCACAAACCCCGAAAGTCCGATTCCTGCGGAAAAAGCAAATATTTTAAACACGTCTACCGCTTTAATGGCTGCTGTGTCGTAATTAAGAATAGTGCTCGCAAGAATTATGAAGGGAAGTATTATTAAAGTAAATACTGTGCATGTGGGATAGAGAAAGCCGTATACCAGCTTGTTAAAGAATTTTTCCATAATACACCTCTGAAAAAAATATACGGTAATGATTATATCACAAAAATATGAATAAAACAACAAATTATTTTTTTCTTGTACAGCCGCTAAAAATTACACTTCGAACCCGTATTTACCTTGACATAAAAAGGAAAACATTGTATAATAAACTGATACATTATAATATTAAAGAAATATTTTTGCATTACCTTAACGGGGGACAGTATGAACAGACGCAAAGCACGCAGCACAGCTCTTGAAATGCTATATGAATCGAGCTTTCACACAGATATGGATATGAACGAATTTTATGCTCTTACCATAGAAGATCACGGCACAGAGGATGACGAATACCTCAAAAAGATCTTTTTGGGAGTACATGAGCAAGCAGAAAGGATCGACTCCATGATCGCGGAAAGTGCGGTCGGCTGGAGTTTTGAGAGACTTTCAAGAATGTCTTTGGCAATTATGAGAATTGCGGTATATGAAATGGTCAACGTAGAGGATGTAGCCTACAATATTGCTATAAACGAAGCGGTGGAACTTGCAAAGACTTATGATCACGACAAGGCTCCAAAATTTATAAACGGCGTACTCAATACCATTGCCGAAAAAGAAGGACTGAAATCGTAAGTGAAATATTATCTCGGCATAGATACGAGCAACTATACCACTTCTCTCGCAGTAGCCGACGAGACGGGAATAGTTGAAAATATAAAGATCCCTCTGAGCGTAAAGGAGGGGGAGAGAGGACTCAGGCAGAGCGACGCTCTCTTTCAACACAACGTAAATCTTCCGATAGCATTTGAACGGTTGGGGGATTATTCTTTTGAAGCACTGGGTTATTCGCTCAGACCCAGGGATGTAGAGGGCTCATATATGCCTTGCTTTCTTGCGGGAACTCTTGCGGGGATCGCCGCGGCAAAGACGGCGGGTATAAAAAGCTACGCCTTTTCACATCAAGCGGGCCACATAAGGGCGGCTCTCTACAGTAGCGGCAGAGAGAATCTTATCGGTTCCGAATTTATTGCTTTTCACGTTTCGGGAGGAACGACGGAGCTCCTTCACGTTAAAAATGACACTATAAGCAAGATCGGCGGAACCGAAGATATAAATGCGGGACAGCTGATAGACAGAAGCGGAGTCCTTATGGGAATGACTTTCCCATGCGGGGCAGAAATGGAGAGGCTTGCGGGTGAAGCTTTCGAAAGACCCAAAGTATGTGTAAGAGGTCTTGTCTGCAATCTTTCCGGCGCCGAAAACAAAGTAAAAGAATTTATAGAAAAAGGTGCGGATAGGGAAAGCGTATCCGCATACGTTATAGATTTCGTAAAGCTGAGCCTTGATGCCCTTTGCGAAAACGCTTTGAAGGAATACGGAAAGCTCCCTCTCATATTTGCGGGAGGGGTAATGAGCAACGGCATTATCAAAGCATATATGAAAGAAAAATACGGGGCGGATTTTGCAGAACCGCAGTTTTCCGCAGATAATGCGGCGGGAACGGCACTTTTGTGCAGAGACGCTCACAGAGGCTGAAGAATGGATATAAACGAGAAAAATATACTGACCGTCACTCAGCTGAATGAGTACGTGAAATATCTTATCGACAGTTCTCCGATGCTTAACAGAGTATACGTAAGGGGAGAAATATCTAACTTTACAAACCATTACAAATCGGGGCATTTTTATTTTACTCTCAAAGACGGAGGCGGTCTCGTTAAGGCTGTAATGTTTGCATCTGCTGCGCAGAAGCTTAAATTTGCTCCCGAAAACGGTATGAAGGTGCTCGTTTCGGGCAGAGTTTCCGTTTTCCCCAGAGATGGACAGTATCAGCTATATTGCGACGGTATGGAGCCTGACGGAATCGGTGCTCTTTACGTTGCCTTTGAACAACTGAAAAAGAGACTTGAGGCAGAGGGGCTTTTTGCGGAATCCCATAAAAAACCTCTTCCGAAGATACCCTATAAGATAGGCATAGTTACTTCTCCCACCGGAGCTGCCATAAGAGATATGATAAATGTCAGCGGAAGGCGCTTTCCCATGGCATCTCTCGTGCTTTTCCCGGCGTTGGTGCAGGGAGAAGGGGCTGCCGCTTCGATAGTTGAGGGTATAGAGTACTTCAATAAGAGAGACGATATAGATCTTATCATCATCGGACGCGGAGGCGGTTCTATAGAGGATCTTTGGGCATTCAACGAAGAGTCTGTGGCTTATGCGGTATACCGCTCCGCGAAGCCGATAATATCCGCCGTTGGACACGAGACGGATTTTACCATAAGCGATTTTGTTGCCGATAAGAGAGCTCCTACACCGTCTGCAGCGGCAGAGCTTGCCGTACCCGATTCAACGGATCTGCGGAGACAAATAGGCAATATTATCGGAAGAATGGAGATACTTATAAGCGCCAGCTTTGAAAAGCGCAGACAGAAGCTGAAACAACTTTCCGAAAGTAAGGTGCTTTCTTCTCCGGAGCATATAGTAGACGAGAAGAGAATGACTCTCATCTCAATAGAAAAACAGCTTGAGTCTGCGGAAAAACTCATACTTTCATCGAAGAAGAACGGATTTGTGAGACTTACCGCAAAGCTTGAGGCTCTCAACCCGATGTCGGTCGTATCCCGCGGTTATGTAGTGGCATCAAACGAAAAGGGCGAGGTGCTTAAAAGCGTCGACAGCCTCCGGGTGGGAGATAACTTCAGTATTCGTATGACTGACGGAACTTTGGATGCAAGTGTTAAGGGAAAGAGGAAGATTGAAAATGGCTGATAAAGATAAAATGAGCTTCGAAGAAGCTATTGCAAGACTTGAAAATATAGTAAGGGCATTGGAGAGCGGCACGGCGCCTTTGGACTCCTCTCTGGAACTTTTTGAAGAGGGAGTCTCTCTTGTAAAGCTCTGCAACGAAAAGCTTGACAATGTCGAACAGAAGATAAAGATCCTTATAAAGGGCAAGGACGGAGAATATGATGAGCGCGAATTTAACAGAACTGAAGAGTAAGCTTAAAGAAAATGCGGAGCTTACCGATAAGGCGCTCGTTTCATTTCTCGATAAGGAAACTCCCGGATATGAGGTATTGAAGGAATCTATGCTTTACAGCGTAATGGCAGGGGGAAAAAGGATAAGACCCTTTCTTGTTTTGGAATTCTGCCGTCTTTTCGGCGGTAAGCCCGAAGCGGCACTTCCTTTTGCGGCAGCTGTGGAGATGATCCATTCTTCGTCTTTGATACACGATGACCTGCCTTGCATGGATGATGATGATCTCAGACGAGGCAAGCCCACCAATCACAAGGTATACGGTGAGGCAAATGCGCTTCTCGCAGGGGATGCATTGCTTATTTATGCTTTTTCCGTCGCAACCCAAAACGATATCGCACGTCCAAAAGATGTTATAAGAGCGGTAAGAGCTTTGAGCGAGAGCGCGGGCTACAGAGGAATGGTGGCGGGTCAGGTCATAGACTTGATAGGCGAAGAGACAAAATACGGGATCGACACACTCAAATATATGCAGAGCCTTAAGACGGGCAAGCTTATTGAGGTATCCTGTCTTATGGGATGCTATGCGGCGGGAGTTGAGGATGAAGCCATTCTTAGAGATGCCGCTGAATATGCCAACAAAATAGGACTTTGCTTCCAGATAGTGGATGATGTTCTTGATGTTATAGGAGACGAAAAGCTTCTCGGAAAGCCTATCGGTTCGGATAAGGAAAACGATAAGAATACCTTTATGAGCTTCTATTCTGTGGAGGAAGCGCTGAAATATGCGGGAGAGCTTACGGGAGAGGCAAAAGCGGCTGTCTTGAAATATGATGGAAGCGAATTGCTCTGCACTCTCGCGGACTATCTCCTTTCCAGAAAGAACTGAAAATGAGACTTGATCAGTATATTTTTGTGAATGCCTACGCGGAGAGCCGTCGGAAGGCAAAAGACATGATATGCGAGGGACTCGTATACGTCGACGGGAAGCAGATAAAGAAGCCGGCGTATGAGATAGATACCGCCGTAATAGAGATAAGAGGCGAGGTACTCCCATACGTCAGCCGAGGAGGGCTTAAGCTTGAAGAGGCCGTAGAGCGATTCGGCATTAACGTAGAAGGTCTTACGCTTTGCGATATCGGAGCTTCTACGGGTGGATTTACCGATTGCCTTTTGCAGCACGGAGCCGCAAGAGTGTATGCCGTAGATTCCGGAACAGCGCAGCTTCATAAAAAGCTCAGAAATGACGAACGCGTGGTCAATGTGGAAAAGTTCAATGCTAAAGAGCTTTGTTCAGAGGCACTCGGGGAAAAGTGCGACGGCGCGGTGGCAGATCTGTCCTTTATTTCTCAAACAAAAATATATCCTGCAGTAAGAGATATACTTAAACCCGGAGCTTTCTTCATAAGTCTCATAAAGCCTCAGTTTGAAGCCGGAAGGGAAAATATAGGAAAGAACGGAATAGTCAAGGATAAAAAAGTACATAAGCAGGTAATAAATGCCGTTATCGGTGAAGCCCGAAAGTGTGGGCTCTATGCAAAAAAACTTTGTATCTCGCCCATAAAAGGGGGAGATGGAAACGTTGAGTATCTGATGCTATTTTTGAACGGCGAAAACGAACATGAATCCGTAACGTCATTTGACGTGGAAAACACGGTCGGAGGAGATAATGGAAAATATATTTCTCATAGCAAGTAAGGAAAAGGATCCTAAATATGCCTGCACCAAGAACGCCGTAGAGATACTGACGGAATGCGGTATCGGCATATACTCCGATGAAAAGCTTGCGGGAAACGAAAGATTCAAGGATACCGTAAAGCTTTTTGATGGCCAGAAGATAGATGCGGTCATAAGCATAGGAGGGGACGGGACCATAATGCGTGCGGCGAGCCGTGCGGTGGAATACGATGTACCCGTACTCGGCATAAATCTCGGAAGGGTCGGATATCTTGCAGAGCTCGAGCCTCATGAACTGAGTCTGCTGAAGTATCTCAAGGAAGACAAGTATGAGATAGAAAGCAGGATGCTCATTTCCGTTGAGGATGCAAAGGGAAACCATGCAGAGGCTCTTAATGACGTGGTAGTGAGCAGTTCCGACAGGGCACAGATAGCTACTGTAAATCTTTACTGTGACGATAATAAGGTGAGCATGTACCGTGCAGACGGACTTATACTGTCAACGCCCACCGGTTCTACTGCGTATAATCTTGCGGCTGCGGGACCTATCATAGATCCCAAACTTGAATGTATAGTGTCTACTCCTATAGCGCCTCACTCTTTAAAGGCAAAACCCTTGGTGTTTAATTCCAATTCTATTCTGAAAATAGAGGCGGTCAAGGAAAGCGGAAGAGGAAGGCTTAGCGTTTATGTTGACGGAAGGAATATGACAACGCTTACCGACGGTGAGACGATAAGAGTAAAAAAATCAAAGAATTGCGCAAAATTCCTCCGTGTGAAGCTTGGAAAAAATGCATTTTACAACGTGCTTAACAGCAAAATGATAGATTAATTACCGAAAGGCGGCAGAAATATGCTGAAGTCACTCCACATTGAAAACGTGGCAACCATAAAGCACCTTGATATTGACATAGAGAACGGACTGACCGTTCTTACGGGTGAAACGGGTGCCGGTAAATCAATGATAATAGATTCCGTTAATCTGCTTATCGGTAACATAAAGGGTAAGGAGCTTATACGAACGGGAGAAGATCATGCACTCGTTGAGGCGTACTTTACCGATATCGATGAAGATAAGATATCTCTTCTTTCGGATCTGGGGATAGAGGTGGACGGAGAAGACGGAAATTCCATTCTCGTTCTTCGTAAAATATCCGCAGACGGAAGATCTGTATCAAAGATAAACGGAAGAAATATTCCCGTGAGCTTACAGAAGGATGCTTGCAGAATACTTATAAACATACATGGTCAGCACGACAATCATGTATTGCTTCAGCCTTCGTCTCATTTGGGATTTCTTGATAAATTTGCAAATGAGGCCGAGCTGCTTGCGAAATACAGGGAGCATTACGAAAGATATACCGAAATAAGAAAGCGTATAAAGGCACTGTCTACCGACGAAAAAGAAAAGGCAAGGATGACAGATATGCTGAGCTATCAGATAAAGGAGATAGACGAGGCGAAACTTAAAGACGGGGAAGAGGAGCTTCTTTTACAGAAAAAGAAGAAGATACGTAATATGGAAAAGATATTACGCTCCTCAAGAACTGTATATAAGGCCCTTTACAGAAATGAAAAAGGTATATCCGCATTCGATCTCATAGGAATGGCATGTGACTCTATGGAACAATTGGGAGATGATATCGACGAGATAAAACCTCTCTACGAAAAGCTTAACGAGTACAGATATGAGATAGAAGATATAGCGGAGAAGGTACACGATCTTGCGGATTGCGGAGACGAAAATCCGACTGCGGTCCTTGATAAGATAGAATCGAGACTCGATATCATACACAAGATGCAGAGGAAATACGGTACTTCCGTAGCAGATGTGCTAAGCTACAGAGAAAAGGCGGCGGAGGATCTAAGAAATATAGAAAGTTCCGAGGAACTTCTTGAAGAGGCAAAAAAGGAACTTGAAAAGGAGATCGTTTGTATTACCGAGCTTGCGGACAAGCTTCACGAATCCAGAAAGAAAGCGTCAAAGGAGCTTGGTGAGCAGGTCATCGGAGAACTTAAATTTCTTGATATGGAAAAGATACGCTTCGGGGCCGAAATAGAAAAACAGAAGACCGAAAGCGGAAACATAAAATTCGGGGAAAACGGTTATGACAGTGTCGAGTTCTTAATATCGACTAACCCTGGTGAACCTATGAAGCCTTTGGCTAAGATAGCTTCGGGAGGTGAGCTTTCCAGGATCATGCTTGCCGTAAAGAGCGTTTTTTCAAAGCACGAGGGTTATGAAACTCAGATATTTGACGAGGTGGATACGGGAGTATCGGGACGTACCTCACAGAAGATAGGTATAAAGCTTAAGGATATTTCAGAAAACTCGCAAGTCATCTGTATTACCCATCTTGCACAGATAGCGGCGCTTGCCGATAACCACCTCTTTATCAAAAAGAAGGAAGTGGACGGAAGGGCAGAGACTACCGTGGAGCCGCTTTATGGAGAAGCCCGTGTAGATGAGGTGGCAAGGATACTTGGCGGTATAGATGTTACCGCAACCCAGAAGGAAGCTGCCCGTGAAATGATAGAGCAGGGAAAAAGATAAAAAACAAAAAATAAATTATTGCATAAAATAAAGGAGAAGAACATGACAGTTTATGAAGAACTTGTTGCCCGCGGTCTTATTGCGCAGGTAACGGACGAAGAAGAGATAAAGGAACTTATAAACAGCGGTAAGGCTGTATTCTATATAGGCTTCGACCCCACAGCGGATTCTCTTCACGTAGGACATTTTATGGCGCTTTGCCTTATGAAGAGACTTCA
>SVSF01000066.1 GCA_015064425.1 Oscillospiraceae bacterium
AATTCGCCGTCGGCTTCACGGTTTGTTTTACCGACTACGATTTCTTTTTCAACAGGTGCAGTTGAATCCGTTATAATAGGAATTTCCACACCGCTGATCTGTTTTAAGTATTTCTGAAGTTCTGTAGATGCGGTAACTTCGGAAATATAAGCGTTTTCACCTCTTACGATAACGTAATCGGAAACACCGTCAACCACAAGGTTAAGTACATCAGATACCATTTCTTCGCCCTCATTTGGGTCGTTGTTACATGCCGCAAGCATAGCCAGCATCATTGACAGAGCAAGCAATATATTTAATAATTTTTTTGCCATTTTTGGATACCTCTGTTTTAAATTTAGATATTAAAAATGCGCCCCGAAGGACGCACGAAAAAGTGCTTTCCCTCGTTGCTGCGACACAATCGTTAATCATTCTCTAAACACAGATATGAATCTTAAAGAAAACACCCTTTACCAAGGTATTTTCTGCGCTTAGAGAAAACATATTCGATTGATGTCGCATGTATATTATACCACAACTATTGACAAAGAGCCTTTAAAAAGATAAGTGACTATCTTTTTGGGACTGACTTTTATAGGTGCTTTTCCTTCTTTGATCTCTATCTCTTCGACAAGTTCTTCCGCTAGATTTGACGCGTATAGCTTTGTAACGCTTTTGTCAAACGTAAGCTCTGCATCGATTTTCTCGGAGAGAGGGTTATAAAGTCTCAATACCGTATATTTTCCGTTCTCGCTCTGCTTGCAAGCGGAATATACAAGAGATTTTGAATCACAGGATACGAGAGTATGAGAGGAGGGAAGGGCGCCTTTTTGCGCATTTACCTCTGCAGTCACTATACTGTCGTTTGAAAAACTATGAGCAAGTGCAAAAGCCTCAGTTTCGGTATCTTTACTGTATGGAATAATAGAATATTCGAGGGTCTGCAAACCCTTGCACTGCATTTTTGGTGTGGGAAATACTCCCCAGTCTCCCATATGTCCGATGGCTCTTAGCAAGGTCAAAGCCATTGTATTGTCTCCGTTGCGGAGAATTTCATATTCGTGGAGTCCGCGCCCCGCTACTGTAAGACCGATATTGCCGTTCTCCAGCGTAAAGAATGATTGGAATCTCTGGCAGTTTGATGGATTTATCCATTCCTCCCAAGGATATATCTTTCTTTCGACCAGATCAAACTGACCGTCTGCCAAAACCGTATCTGTCTCTATGTGCGGATCGAAAAGGGCTCTTAGCCTATGGTCGTTGCAGTTATTCTCAAATATTGTTTTTATATCCAGTCTTTCTATTCCTGCGGTAAGGGTGAGATACGAGCATATTTCTGTTCTAACAGTATCTCCGAGTCGTGCGCCGTCTTTATGTCCTACGGGAATATCAAGAGAATTTATAACCTTGAAAGTAACGTCGTTGTATGAAGATCTTTCTACGGATATTTTTGCAGCAAGGTTTTTCGTTGTAATTGGGATATCTTTCTTTAATACTCTGTAATTGTAAGAGTCACCCGCATCTGCACTGTCTTCAAAAATATTAAGATCTGTATAAACGTGACCGCTTCTTTTATCCGTAAGAGTGATGGCACCATTTTTTTCAACAACAAATTTAAGCGTGTCTGTCTCGGCTCCGTTTTCATATATTTTTATCTGATCCTGAGTTGGAATCTCCGTTTCCGATACTGTATACAACGTATAGCCTATTCCGCTTATACTTGCTTTAAAACGTATCTCAAATCTGTCTACATATTTTGGTTGCCTGAATTTATCTTTGGGAAGAGTATATGTAAATGTTCTTCCGAGAGCTTTACATTCTGCCGGAATTTTGCTTCCGTCGGGAGCAATAAGATTAATTTTGGAAAGCTTTTTGCCTTCCGGATAATCGAGATATGCCGTAATCATTTTTGTTGTAGTGCCCGGATCTGTATGGCATACAAGGAGACTTTTTTCGGCATCTGAATGAACATTCTTAGCAAGATAGTCAAGAGCTTCATCTCTTACGTATTCGCCAACCTGACGGGAATGCTCAAAACGTGAGACCATCTCATCTGTGACCTCGTCACTGCTACAGCAACAAATTGAGTCATGAGGATGGTTTTCCATAAGCTTTTTCCACGCGAAGAGTATCATGTCATGTCTGTATTCTTCTCCCGCATTAGAAGCAAGAACACTTATTGGCTCAGTTTGCTGGGTAAGAAGATTTTGACAAGCATGATTTCGTTGCTTCAAATGTATATGAGTAGAGGCGGTGTTTATAAGCCCCATCATACCGTCCGTGCCCTGACCGTTAAGTTCACCGGTAATGGTAGGAAATGTTTCTTTATATGGTTTTACCGCTTCAATATAATCTTTGAAGTTGCTATGTTTTACGGTTACTTTGCTTTCCGAAAGAATTTCATTTGCGATTTCTATGACCTTGGAAAGGTCTGTCTGAACAGGTTGATGATCGCACCCGTTCATACCTAGAAGATGCGGAGTATATGCAGATGCGGAAGTGCTGTTTATAATATGCTCGAGTCTTCTTTTAAGAGTTTCTTTTTCGTTAGGAAGCTCCATTGCATTGTGATACCAGTTGGAGAACATAACTCCCATAACTTCGCTTCCGTCGGGTGAACGCCAGATCCATTCCGAGGGGTTTCCCTTGGCAACGATACCGTTGTTTTCTTCTATCTTGCTCACGCCTCTGCCAAAAACCGCACTATTTATTCCAAATCCATTAAGTATCTGCGGCGCCTGCGAAATGTTTCCAAATGCATCAGGAAAATATCCACACATTACAGGTTCAGCTCCTATTTCACGGCAGAGCTTGATTCCATACAGCATATTTCTGACGTTTGATTCGCCGGAGGTCAGATATTCGTCCTGGAGAACATACCAGGGACCGATCTGTATACGGTCATTATGTATAAGTTTTAGCAGTCTGTCTTTCATTTGAGGACGTACTTCAAGATAATCCTGAATTACTACGTACTGTCCGTCCATATGGTAGTATGAATAAGACGGGTCATTTTCCATAAGCTCAATTAGTGTATCAAATAATTCGACTAATCGCATACGGTGTTTTTCAAATCCCATATACCATTCTCGGTCCCAATGCGAATGCGGAATAATATGTAAAGTCTTGTTTTCCAAAATATAACCACCCTTTCATATATATAAGTATACATAAAGACACCCGAGCAAGTCAACAGAAAAACTGTCAATCCATAAATAATAGATAAAGCTGCAGGTATTATGTGCAGCTTTATATAAATCCTTCAAGAGCAACTGACAGACACATTGGTAGAAATGATGTCTTCTACGGAAAACTGTGTATTCCATAAGTTTGGTGGAAAAGAGACCGAAAGAACTTTATTCATATCTTGCAGAAAGAACAAATATATAAGTTCTGCAGTGAAAGCCTTTATAGAGGCTGTATTAAAGATATATAAAAAAGACGGGAATTAATTTTCACCGTCTTTCGAAGAGTGTCTGTGACGTTTGGGTGTGATGCCAAATTTTCTCTTATACATTTTGGAGAACTGGGAACTATCGGAAAAACCGCACAACATAGCTATATCTGTGCAGGAAACGTTTGTTTCGGATATCATCTGCCGTGCCTTTAAAAGTCTGTGGTATATTACGTAGTCCTGCGGAGCAAGCCCATACGCTTTCTTGAATGATCTTCTGAAACTGTCATAGCTATATCCGAACTCACGGGACATTTCTTTTATATCAATCTTTTGATTGTGGTTTTCTCTTAAATAGTTTGCGCAGTATTCCAAACTGCTTTTTGCAGAATCAGTTGTGTTCCTCCCGATGTCTCTTTTAAGCATTATGAGAAATTCGGTGAGATATGCTGACAAAAGATCTTCATAGTGAACTTTTTGCGTGCGGCTTTCCCTATACATTCTGTCAGCGGATAAGATGAGAGTGTCAACGCACAGAGGGGAATATACTCCACTCTCAATATTTGCAAATTCGGAACCATCCGATACAAATCCAAAATACAGTATGTCGCTTTCTTTGTTGTGAATCTCACGGTGTATCTGACCGGGGTGGATAACAGCAACGGAGTTGTCGTTTATACGGTACTGTTTTTCGTTTATTACAGTATGTCCATTGGACCTTCGGTATAAAACGATCTCCATACTGCTATGAATATGATCGGGGATCTGTTCACCGACTTTGTGCTTGATATTATGTATATAAGTAAGTTTCAGTCCCATTTTGTCACTTCCTTTTATTGAAATTCTAACACTTATGCTTTTGTATGTCAATCCAAAAAATACAAAAATCCCATTATGATATATTAAAGACACTATTTTTGTTATAGACTAGAAAAAATAAGTATAGGAGGACGTCTTATGAATATTCTTGTCATCGGAAGTTTGAATATGGATCTTGTAATAAGCATAGATTCGGTACCGAAAATGGGGGAGACCATTTTCGGAAGAGATTTTACAACAGTCTGCGGAGGAAAGGGTGCAAATCAGGCTGTTGCGGCTGCCAGGCTCGGCTCTGTTGTAAAGATGATCGGCTCAGTCGGAGATGATATTTTCGGCAAGAAGCTTTTGGACAATCTTGCTATTCAAGGTATAGGCGCTGATGGGGTAGAGACAGTAAGCGGTCCTTCCGGCATAGCTGTAATAACCGTATGCGGAGGAAACAACTGTATTATACTAGAAAAAGGTGCAAATCTTAAAACCGACTGCTCAAGTGTTGAAAAGCATGTGGAATTACTCGAGTGGGCAGATGCGGTAATATTCCAATTCGAGGTACCCTACGAGACAGTTCTTTATGCTGCGAAAAAAGCAAAAGCTCTCGGTAAAACGGTAATTGTAAATCCTGCTCCCATTAGGGACATCGATGAAGAACTTTTAGGCTATATTGATATTCTTGTTCCGAACGAGCACGAAGCTATGGGCTTGTTGGGCTATGAAATCGATCGGAAAAGTTGCGAAAGAGCGGTAAAAGAATTGCTCGCAAAAGGCATTTCTCAGGTAATAATTACTATGGGAAAAGAGGGCTGCGTATATAACGACGGGAACGAAATAAAGCGATTCGGAATATATGAGACCGAGGTGGTGGATACAACGGCTGCGGGAGATAGCTTCATAGCCGGAATATGTACTGCACTTGGAGAAGGAAAAGATATAAATGATGCGGTTAAATTTGCAACAGCCGTCTCCGCTATCGTTGTTTCGAGATACGGTGCGGGAACTTCAATTCCTTCAAGAGAAGAGGTTGACGAATTCTTGTGCAAAATAGAAAAAGACAGATGATATCATCTGTCTTTTTCTATTATAAGATCTGATGCTTTTTTTATTTCCGCATACATATAAAGCGAACCGAGAGCAAGAAGAGGACATTTGCATTTTTTTGCTTCCGAGTATGCTGCCGACACTCCGTCTGAAACACACGTAAAGGACTGGGCCGGAATGCCGTATGCCAAAAATTCTTCCGCATATTCTTTTTCGTTGAGAGCACGCGGATTATCGGGCATTACGGTAAATGCTTTTTTACATATTGGTGTAAGAAGATCTATCATTTCTCTGTAGCTTTTATCTTTCATTACGCCGGACAATATGAGTATTTTTTCATTTCCGAAGATCTTTTTAATGCTATTTACACATGCTTTCACTCCGTCGGGGTTGTGCCCTCCGTCATAAATGAATACAGGGTCATTTTTTTTGAGAACCTCAAAGCGTGCGGGCCATTTGGCTTTTTTTAGACCTTTGCGAAGCGTTTCTTCTGTTATCATATAGCCTTTACTGATCAAAATATCGGCAGCCTTTATAACAAGAGAAGCATTTATGGGTTGGTATACTCCCGCAAGAGAGATCTCTATGTCTTTACGTTCTCCAATATCGAATATACTTCCGGAAACGGAATATCTTATATTTTTCAATGCAGACCGATCGGATGAAAAATATTCGGATTCCAAAGCAAATGCAGCTTCTTTTATTGCGGTTTCGGCGGAGATGTCGTCACCTCCGAAAATGATCGGACAAGCGGGTTTTATTATTCCCGCTTTTTCTTTTGCAATTTTTTCCACAGTATCGCCGAGAAAATCGGTATGATCAAGAGCAATTCCGCTTATAACGGACAATTCGGAACTTCTTATAATATTGGTAGAATCGAGTCTTCCTCCCATTCCTGCTTCAAGAACCACTAAGTCGCAATTTTTGTGCTTGAAGAACAGAAAGCCAATAGCTGTTATAAGTTCAAACTCCGTTGGCGGATCTTCCATAAGATCTGCAGCGGCTTTCACTTGTTCCGTTATATAAGCCAGCTCATTTTTTGAAATTGGTATTCCGTCAACACACATACGTTCTTCAAAAAACAGAACATACGGTGATGTGAATCTGCCTGTTATGTAACCGGATTCCGTAAGAACCGACGAAAGCATGGAGCAGAATGATCCCTTGCCGTTTGTACCCGCCACGTGAACAAATTTCAAGCTGTCCTGAGGATTTCCAAGTATATCCATAAGAACGCTTATTCTTTCGAGTCCCGGACGGCTGCCTTTCCAGCAGACGGAGTGTATATATTCAAGTGCATTTTCGTAAGTCATAATTTTATGTTTCCTTTAGCATTTTGGCAGACCAAAGCCTGCTCTTATACTCTTGTTTTTACTAAAAATACAGATAAGATAGTATTCCAAAGAGGCGATAATAATATACGTCGGTATCCTGAGAAGAAGGGAATTGAAACTTATGCCAAACAACTTAAGCTCAATATAGAAATGGTATAGATATAGCCCAAGGGACTTCAATATTACCGATCCGAAAAGATGTGCAGCAAACACGGAAACAAAAACGGATGTTTTTGCACCGGCACATTTTGTAATTTTGAAGCACAGGCCTGAGATAAAACCAACAGAAGCCGCACCAAGGGTGATCAGCGGATTTATCCCGCCGACGCCGTATTGAGATACCGCAGTATTTATAATATCTGCCGAAGCACCAACGGCAAGCCCGACAAACGGACCGTATGCAATTCCCGAAATAATGATTGGCAGATTTTCAAGCGTCAACCTTACGCTTCCTCCCAAAACATCGAAGTTAAGATATAGCTTGCAGATGAAAGCTATTATTACGGAAAGAGCACATAGGAGGGATGAAATACATAGAGCCCGAATGTTTCCGTAAAGCTTTAGATTTGGATTATTTTGCTTTGACATAAAAATACCTCCTTTGCGAGTTCCTGAGCCGCATAAGGAGGTATCATATACAAAAACCTTAATATGCAACAGCGGGATGCGAGTCTTGAACCGCAACACGAATATACGTGTTTTCGTCCGAATGACAACTCCCCGTTCATCCGGCACTTTACGCAAAGACTCTACTCTGTGTTTTTTTAATTATAACATTATCGGTCGGATATTTCAACTGTTTTTTGTTACATTATTCATAGATCGAGTATTTTATACAGTGAATTTGTAACAAGCCATAACTGCGGATCAAAGCTCATGCCGTTCCATACCGCAAAACCTTTAAGCCCGTAACGTGAAATAAGAGCCAAAAGGGACTCATATGATCTTGCATCTTCAAACCACACCTCATGTATCCTACCGTTTTCCGTATATTTGAAAAACGGCGCTGCCGATCTTTTATCAAATTCGATCTCTGCTCTTTGTGAGAATGCAATATCTTTTCTTTCTCATTCGTTATAGTATCTGCTCTTCCTTGTCCCGCAACATACGGAAGTTTCCAATCGTATGCGTAATTTGGTATTCCGAGATATATTTTGGAAGGATCTGTTTCACTCACGGCGTAATCAAGTACGCTTGTAACCTCATAGAGAGGCGATATTGCTCTGGGAGGTCCGTAAGAGTATCCCCATTCATAAGTCATAAGAAATACATCGTCTGAGGCTTCGCCGAGCTTTTGATAGTCGTGACCTTCGTACAGAAGCCCGGGTTGCTCTGCATTCTGTTTAGGAGCAAGAGCGGTTATGAGAAAAAAACCGTTTTCATCTAATCTGCCCTCAACATATCTTATGAAATCTGCATATGCATCGGCTTCCTCCGAAGGTATATATTCAAAGTCAATGTCAAGCCCCGAATAAGCTTTTTGTTTCATCGTTTCGATTATATTATCGGTAAGGCGCTCTCTTGCTTCCGTATCGAAAAATATAGCGGAAGAGAGTCTGTTGGAAAATTTTCCGTCTGCTCCTAAAGTCGACAGATGCATTATGGCTTTGGTTCCGAATTCGTATGCCAGACTCAATATCTCACCGTCATCTGTGTCTATAAGTTCACCGCTTTCGGTAAAGCCGTATGTAAACGGTGTAACGTAACTTAAATAGGGCAGAGTGCGGATAAGAACGTCTCTGTTTACAAAGGGGTAAACGTATGCATTTGTGTATATGGGATATTCAGGTGGCTCGGTCTGCTCTATCACAAGAGTCTGACCAGGATAAATAAGCGTTTTCTGTCCCGAAAGAGAAGGATTGTATCTTAATATCTGTCTTACGGTTATTCCGTAGGCGTTAGCTATTGAGTTTAATGTGTCTTTTTCTTTTACTGTGTACGTTACTACATCGTTCTGTATTACAAGAGTCTGGCCGGGTACCAATTTTGTCGGATCGGTCTGATTGTCGGAAAGCAGTCTGGATATCGGTACTCCGTATTTTTGCGAGATACTGAAGATACTCTCTCCTTGCATTACGGTGTGAATTATCATTTTTTTGCCTCCTTTACAGATGTTCGTTTTCATTTTATGCCGAGGGTAAAAAAATGACAAAAGAAAAGCGCCTCTTCTCTGCATTCTTAGCGGAGAAAACACGAACACCACCAAGGAAATCTCTTTGGTGGTGTTTTTCTGTCGGCGGTCGCTCTCCAAAGGCTCCCTCCTAGAGGGAGCCTTTGCTACCCCGTTTTCCCATGCGGATAGTGGGTTCGGGCTTCTGCCCGATGGTGTGCGGACATCCACGCGCTATGCTTGCCCCGGACGCGAATGTCTGTTTTTTTATTTTCCCACTTGACATTGACGCTACGTCAAGTGATATGATATAATCAAGTGATATGATATAATATAGAGGGGGTGAGGATATGTATCAAAAGCAAATGTATGATATTACAGAGGTTTGCAAGATGCTTGGTACTACATCAAGGACACTTCGCTTTTATGAAGAGAAAGGCATTATTCAAAGTACCACGGTCGGAACTTCATCTCGCCGACAATATACAGAAGAGCAAATTTCTCATATAAAAAATGTTCTTGTTCTTCGCACACTGGGATTGTCCGTGAAGGCTGTTGCAGAGTTGCAAACCAAAGGAGCAGATCTAAAGGACGCAGTCCTTTCCAAGCGCGCAGAAATATATGCGTCTATTGATTCTCGCATTCGTGAAATCAATCTTTTGAATGAAGCTTTATCTGCTCTTGAATCCGGAAAAGATATATTTGCCGAGGATTGGCAGCTTTCTTCTGCCATGAATGCAGAAGAAAAAGAAATCGCACGAATTTGTACAGATGCCATTTTAAGCGGAGATACTGATACGCTCTATGA
>SVSF01000067.1 GCA_015064425.1 Oscillospiraceae bacterium
TCGTGAATATCGTGAGTATCGTCGCATAAAGTGTTGCACCAAATTTGCACCAAGATCACACCAACATTCAACGCTGTTCTGCTCGACAAATTGGAATTGGTTGAGTTAACCTTTGGAAACAAAGTGCTTCATCGATTCATCCAAATGGTAAATCTCAGTCTTTATAAATTCTGGATAGATAATTACATTTTGAATTTCCTCAATGGGCATCCATCCAAGTACAACATTGCAGTTATCCTTATGAGATGTAAACTCGCCAGTATCGGGAATAGCAGAATTGTCATCTATGAGATAGTAGAAGGCAAAATTATGTGCGGCTCTGCCATTCCATTCCCAAAAGCATTCCTCGCTCCACAATAACTTCACACAGGAAATATCTGCTCCAGTTTCTTCCTTGTATTCTCTAACGAGACCGTCTGCCAATGTTTCACCAATTCTAACATGACCACCAGGCAAAGCATATTCATTTCCATTGCGGTCTCGTTGCACAAGAATTTTCCCATCACGAACCAAGACACCGACCGTTCGAACATCACAGATGCTGTTATCAACAACAAACATCCAATCTTTATTCATGTACCGTTCCCTCCGTCAAATTCAAGTTTATCGATTAGTTAGATTGTACCATAAAAAACGGCAAAAAGTAAATAGGACGGCTCAATTCTTTACAAATTGAACCGCCAATAGACGTATGGGGGCTTGATCCCGCCGAGAAATTCATAAACAAAAAAGGCGACACCAAGGTATCGCCTACACCGTAGGGGCGAACTGCGTTCGCCCGCGGGAGACCACAGGTCTCCCCTACGAAAATAACAAAGCCCCCACCGAAGTGAGAGCCTTGTATACTTGCATATAAGATAAAATAATTTATCTCTTGGAGAACTGTCACGCGGATCAGAAAACAAGCCGGGGGCTTGTTTTCCCGCACGACCACAGCGGCTATGCCGCGAGGACGACGCAGTGCGATAGAAGATTTATCTCTTGGAGAACTGAGGAGCACGACGTGCGCCTTTGAGACCGTACTTCTTTCTTTCCTTCATTCTGGGGTCGCGAGTGAGGAATCCAGCCTTCTTAAGAACTGCTCTGTAGCTTTCGTCAGCCTGAAGAAGCGCTCTGGAGATACCGTGTCTGATAGCTCCTGCCTGACCGGAGATACCGCCACCTGCAACACGGCAGATGATATCAAACTTACCTGCTGTGTCTGTAAGCTCGAAAGGCTGGTTAACTATAAGCTTAAGAGTATCGAGTCCGAAATAATCATCGATATCTCTTCCATTGATCGTAATAACACCTGTTCCCGGAATAACACGTACACGGGCAACGGATTTCTTTCTTCTACCTGTACCGTAGAAATAAGGTTTAGCACTTGTATACATAAACTATTTACATCCTTTCCCAATTAAAATTCGTACGCTTCGGGCTTCTGAGCCTGCTGCTTGTGTTCAGCACCGCGGTATACCTTAAGACGTGTTGCGCATGCAGCACCTATGGAGTTCTTGGGAAGCATTCCCTTGATAGCATGTTCCATAGCGAATTCAGGCTTTGTAGCCATGATCTTCTTGTACTGGATAGCCTTGAGTCCTCCGATATAACCGGAATGATGATAGTAATACTTATCGTTGAGTTTGTTGCCTGTAAGTACTGCCTTTTCAGCGTTGATAACGATTACGAACTCGCCGCAGTCAACGTGAGGAGTAAATTCAGGACGATGCTTACCTCTGAGAATAGTAGCTGCTGCTGCTGCAGTCTTGCCGAGGGGCTTGCCTGCTGCATCAAGAACATACCACTTGCGCTCGAGGGTTTCTTTTTTTGCCATGAATGTGGACATGAGAAATTCCTCCATATATTTTCATTTTTAATAAAATCTTTCGCAACGCTTGTTATTCTACCATACTAAACGCAACTTGTCAACACATTTTTCAAAGAAAATCCGATTATTTTAATTTGCAATATACATATCTCTTTTTTTCTCGTTTTTTTACATATTTTCCTTCGTTTTTCTAAGATCCCAATTTCGTTTTTTTTGGAATATTTTTTAAAATGACATAATATGTTCTACTAAAATCAGGCAGACAACGAAATTTATGGGAGGTCAAACGATGATACACAACAATTACAGACCGGAAGGCTTTTATCTCAACACCTCGGAAAACCGCGAATATATATCCTCACTGCAGGGCTTGGAAAAAGCTATGAACAGCGGAAAGATCCTTGAAGCACCGGTAATACTTTGCGATTCGGAAATGTCTTTGAGAGTTGATCTTTACGGAATAAAGGGAATCATTCCAAAAGAAGAATGCGTTTTTGTTCCCGCAGGTGAAATTGTCAAAGATATAGCGATAATAACCCGTGTAGGAAAAGCCGTTTGCTTTAAGGTAATGTCTATAGAAAAAGATGAAGAAGGCAGACCCTGCGTCATTTTATCCAGGCGTGCGGCACAGCTCGAGTGTATGAACAACTATCTTCTCCAGCTTGTTTCGGGGGATATAATTCCTGCACGCATTACACATCTTGAACAGTTCGGAGCATTTGTTGACATAGGATGCGGGATCATTTCTCTTCTCTCTATAGACTGTATTTCCGTTTCGAGAATATCCCACCCGAGAGACAGATTTATCACGGGTATGCAGATTATGGCAATAGTAAAAAGCATAGATTACGATACAGGAAAAATTTTTGTTACACACAAGGAATTGCTCGGTACCTGGGATGAAAATGCAGCTCTCTTCACCCCCGGGCAAACGGTAGCGGGAATAGTACGCAGCATTGAAGAATATGGAATATTTGTAGAACTCACTCCAAATCTTGCAGGACTTGCAGAATACAAGGAAGACGTCTGTGTGGGACAGACCGCTGCAGTCTACATAAAAAGCATTATCCCGGAAAAGATGAAAATAAAGCTTGTACTGATCGATTCCTACAAAGGAGAACTGATCCCTCCGAAAATGTCGTATTTTACCGACTTCAAAAAGGTAACTCATATTGACTCCTTCCAATATTCGTCCTTTTACTCCGACAAGATTATAGAAAGCGAATTTGTAAAGCTTGAAATACCAAAAAGTGCAGAAAACAGTTTAATATGAGAAAAGAACACCTGAAAACAGGTGTTCTTTTTTTATTCAAGTTCAAAAGCTCCCGTATAAAGTCTGTAATACTGTCCCTTTTCTTCGATAAGCTTTTCGTGACTTCCCCTTTCAATTATCCTGCCGTGGTCAAGTACCATTATTACGTCAGAATTCTGTACCGTTGAAAGTCTGTGGGCAATAACAAATACTGTTCTTCCCTTCATAAGGCTGTCAGTTCCCTTTTGTACCAAAGCCTCTGTTCTTGTATCTATCGAAGATGTAGCCTCATCCATTATCATTACAGGAGCATCGGCAACAGCGGCTCTTGCTATTGAAAGCAGTTGGCGTTGTCCCTGAGACAGATTGGCTCCGTCTCCCGTAAGCATGGTATTATATCCGTCAGGAAGCCTTGTTATGAAGTCATGTGCGTTCGCAAGCTTTGCAGCTTCTATACACTCTTCATCAGTAGCATCAAGACGGCCGTAGCGGATATTTTCCATTACAGTAGCCGTAAAAAGATTAGTATCCTGAAGAACTATACCGAGGGAACGTCTCAGATCTGCTTTCTTTATCTTGTTGATATTGATTCCATCGTATCTTATCTTTCCATCGGCAATGTCGTAGAAACGGTTTATCAGATTGGTTATGGTAGTTTTTCCGGCACCCGTGGCACCTACAAACGCCACCTTCTGACCGGGTTCCGCATAAAGTGTGACGTTATGGAGAACGATCTTTTCCTCGTTATATCCGAAATCTACATCTACCATTCTTATGTCTCCGCTGAGCTTCGTATACGATATACTTCCGTCAGCAGAATGAGGGTGTTTCCAAGCCCACATTCCGGTGCGTTCTTCACATTCGACTATCTCACCGTCAACTTCCTTTGCATTGACAAGAGTTACATAGCCTTCATCAAGCTCGGTCTTTTCGTCCATAAGTTCGAAAATACGCTCCGCGCCCGCAAGACCCATAGCAACGGAATTTATCTGCTGAGAGAGCTGGCTTACATTGTTGCAGAACTGTCTTGACATATTGAGGAAAGGTACTACGCTTGGTATGACGAACGCCATACCGGAGAGAGATACGTTGGGAATACCGTGTCCCGCTTCGGTAGCAAGTATAAGAGCTCCGCCGATAAACGCCAAAAGAACGTAAAGAATGTTTCCGATATTACCAAGTATGGGCATAAGTATATTTGCGAATCTGTTAGCGTTTGATGCATCGTTGAAAAGCTGCTCGTTTATCTCATCAAATTTACTCTTTGCCTCGTCTTCGTGACAGAATACCTTTACGACTTTCTGTCCGTTCATCATCTCTTCTACATAACCTTCTACCTTACCTACAGACTTCTGTTGCTGCATAAAAAACTTAGCAGAATTTCCGCCTACTGTTTTTGTAACAAAACTCATCGCTATTACGCCGAGTATTACTACAAGAGTAAGCCATACGCTGAAGTACAGCATATATACGAATAGAAAAGTTACCGTAAGTGCCGCTCTGAAAAGATGGGGCATACTCTGTGAAACCAGCTGTCTTATAGCATCTGCATCATTAGTATAATGGCTCATAATATCGCCATGTGTATGACTATCAAAATATTTTATGGGAAGGTTCTGCATTACGTTGAACATATCTTTACGGATATGATCGAGAAATCCTTGAGTGACAGTTGCCATGAGTCTTGTGTAAATGACGGTCGATATAATACCCAATACATATATTCCCGCCATAAGGAAGATCGTGGATACGATAGATCCGTATACTGCCGCAAGCCCTTCCTTGCATCCCTGCTCTATGTATTTAAGCAGAGTACTTATAAATAACGACGCACACGTGGTGGCAAGTGATGTGGCAATGATACACACTCCGACAATTATAAGTTGTTTCTTATAGTATTTGAACAACGTTTTAAACAAACGCGAGATAGCGCCTTTTATATCCTTTGCAGGCGTTCCTCTGCGTCCTTTCATCGGTCCGCTCACTCCTCATCACCTCCCGCTTTATTTTGTGATTCATAAACCTCTCGGTAGATAGCGCAAGTCTTGAGAAGCTCATCGTGAGTTCCTACCGCATTGATGCCGCCATTATCAAGAACCACTATCTTATCGGCATCCTCAACAGATGCAACTCTCTGGGCAATAATTATCTTTGTCGTATTGGGTATCTCTTCCTTGAAAGCTTTGCGAATAAGCTTGTCTGTATGAGTATCCACTGCAGAGGTAGAGTCATCAAGTATTAGGATCTTGGGCTTTTTGAGTAAGGCACGTGCTATGCACAGTCTCTGCTTCTGTCCGCCCGATACGTTTGTACCGCCCTGTTCTATATAAGTATCGTATTTATCCGGCATAGCCTCAATAAATTCATCTGCCTGTGCTAGCTTACATACGTGTTTTATCTCCTCGTCACTTGCATCCTTATTTCCCCAGCAAAGGTTTTCTTTTACCGTGCCCGAGAAGAGAACGTTTTTCTGAAGAACCATAGCAACTTCATTTCTAAGGGTCTCTATATCGTAATTTCTCACATCGATACCGCCAACCTTTACGCAGCCCTCACTCACGTCGTAAAGTCTGGGAATAAGCTGAACAAGAGAAGTCTTGGAAGAACCCGTACTTCCCAAAATACCTACAGTCTCTCCCGATTTGATATGAAGGTCAATACCGGAAAGAGCCATTTTTTCAGCATTTTCGGAATATTTGAAGCTTACACCGTCAAAGTCAATACTTCCATCCGACACCTGCATTACAGGCTCATTCGGATTTACTATGGTACTCTTTTCATCAAGTACTTCAACTATACGCCTTGCAGCTTCTGCAGACATGGTGAGCATTACGAATATCATAGAGAACATCATAAGGCTCATAAGGATCTGTGCACCGTAAGTCATAATACTTGAAAAGTTTCCTACGTTAAGCTCTGCACCTGTTGTATTGATTATAAGTATTGAACCGAAGAAGGATACTCCGAGAGTACTGGCATTCATACAAAACTGCATTATCGGGTCGTTCAATGCAAGTATCTTTTCGACTCTTGTAAAGTCATTGCGCACCTCTTCGGATGCCTTCTTGAATTTTTCCTTCTCGTATTCCTCTCTTACGTAGGATTTTACCACTCGCATACCTCTTACATTTTCCTGAACAGAATTATTAAGAGCATCGTACTTTTTGAATATACGCTTAAATATTGGCATTACAGTGGTTGCTATCTTCAAAAGGGCAAACGCCAGAAAAGGAATGAGCACTATATAAAGAGTGGATATCTTAGGGCTCATTGCAAACGTCATAACAAAAGCAAAAACTATCATAAGAGGAGCTCTTATTGCAGTTCGTATTATCATCATAAACGCCATCTGCACATTATTGACATCTGTAGTAAGCCTTGTAACAAGGCTCGAGGTAGAGAATTTGTCTATGTTATGAAAAGAAAATTCCTGAACCTTATAGTAAAGATCCTGCCTTAGATTTTTTGCAAATCCGCAGGATGCTATAGCGCAGAAATGTCCTGCAAGAGCACCCATACTGAGTGAAACTATCGCAAGAATGACAAGTATAACTCCGTATTTTATTATAGAGTCCATACCCTTTCCCTCTTCGATGCCGTTTATAAGTTTGGCAACTATAAAAGGGATTATACATTCCACTATTACCTCAAGCGTAATAAATATTGGAGACAGTATAGAAGGTAATTTGTATTCCCTTATACATCCGGCAAGTTTTTTTATCATCGTATTACCTACCTTTCCTGATCTATTTGTATATTATTTCTTATTTTGTCCAGTATGCCGATCAACGTTTCATACTCTTCGTCGCTTATACCCTCGAGCAAGGCATTTTCACAATGATCTATAGCTTTAGCTATAGTTCTATCAATCTCAAGCGCTTTTTCCGTCAGTATTATACGCTTGAGCCTTGCGTCCTCATTAACGGCCTCTCGCTTTATCAAACCGTTCTTTTCCATCAGCTTCAGCATTTCCGTAGCTGTAGACCGTCTGATCTGGAGCTTTTCCTCAATATCCCGCTGATACAGCGCTTTGTCACCGTTATGCGCAACGAACCCGATAACGTGACATTGCATTCCTGTGATATTATCACCCACACGTTCCGCAACCTCGGTATCTATCTTTCTTTTGATCATGTTGGAAAGGCATCTGAGTTCTATTCCCAAGTGCTTCTTTTTTGACATAATTCCCTCCTAAAAAAATGTTAGGGTACGAACCTGTTTGTTCGCACCCTAACATTATATATACATACGTTTAAATTGTCAATAGATATACGTCTTATTTACATTTCGTTAACAAGATCATTTAAGCATTGCTTTTACGATAGTCTCAACGGATGCAAGAGCTTCATCTATCTTGGAAGCATCCTTACCGCCGGAGGTAGCGCTGTCGGGACGTCCACCGCCATTTCCTCCGCAGATCTGGCTTACCTGCTTTAAGATATTGCCCGCATGTGCACCTCTTGCAACAGCATTCTTTCCGCATACACCAACAAAGTTTATCTTGCCGTCAATGTTTACAGATATAACCGCAACGATATTCTCATCCTGCGCCTTAAGATTGTCGCCGATAGTTCTTGCAACGTCAAGGCTTTCTCCGGATGTCTTATAGCTGAGAACAGTAAGACCGTCAACATCCTTAGCATTCTTCATTATATCCGCAGTCTTGCCTGCTGCAAGCTTTCCTTCAAGAGATTCTATGTCGTGTTTAGCGCTCTTAAGTTCGTTCTGCACCTGAGCCGCTCTCTTTGCAATATCCGCTCTGTTTGCAGCCTTAAGTTCCTTTGCAGTCTCGGAAATAAGTTCCTCTCGCTCTGCAAGAAGTTCAAGAACTCCAAGTCCTGTTGTTCCTTCTATTCTTCTTACACCGGCTGCAACGGAGCTTTCGGAAATTATCTTAAAGAGACCCGCTTTTGCAGTATTGTCCAGGTGTGTACCTCCGCAGAATTCGGTAGAATAGTCTCCCATCTTAACAACCCTTACGATGTCTCCGTATTTTTCTCCGAAGAGTGCCATAGCTCCCATAGTTTTAGCAGTATTAATATCCGTAACAACTGTCTCGATCTCCTCGCCTTTGAGGATCTCGGCATTTACCTCAGTCTCTACCTTCTTTATCTCTTCTTCCGTCATAGCTTCAAAGTGAGAGAAGTCAAAACGTACTCTATGCTCGTCAACGTAGGAACCGGCCTGCTCAACGTGAGCACCGAGAACTCGTCTCAGCGCTGCCTGAAGCATATGAGCTGCAGAGTGGTTGCGCTTTATGGCATTTCTTCTTTCACTGTCGATAACTGCCTTTACGTCTTCATCAACGGAAATTATTCCGCTCTCCATCTCAACCATCTGAACATAGATGCCTTCATATTTCTTTGTATCGCTGACACGTGCCTTACCGTTGCATCCTATGATATATCCCGTATCGCCAACCTGTCCGCCGCTTTCCGCATAGAAGGGGGTTCTGTCGAGAAGTATTATAGCCTTGCCGCCCTCGGAAACAGACCCTATAGCCTCTTTGCTCTCGAGATCTATTATAGCGATGACCTTTGCATCGGATTCGGTTTCGGTGTATCCCGTAAACTCGGTCTTATGGCTCTTATCAATAAAGGAAAGCGCATCTTCAGTCCAACCAAAGTCGCCAAGAGCAAGTCTTGCCTCGCGTGCTCTCTTCTTCTGCTCCTTCATAAGCTCGGTATAACCTTCCTCGTCAATGCTGAGTCCCTTTTCGGAGGCTATCTCACGGGTAAGATCTATGGGGAAGCCAAAGGTATCATTAAGCTTGAATACATCAGATCCGCTAAGCACGTCTCCGCCTTTTTCCTTTGTGTCCTTTATCATATCTTCAAGAATAGAAAGTCCGCTGTCTATAGTTGCGGCAAATCTCTCTTCCTCTACTGATACCACCTTTTTGATATATGCGAGCTTTTCAGTAAGCTCGGGATATTCGCTGTAGTTTTCTCTTGCAACAACATCAACGATATCGGAAAGGAAGGTCTTCCTTATTCCGAGAAGTCGTCCGTGTCTTGCCGCACGTCTGAGAAGTCTTCTGAGAACGTATCCTCTGCCTTCGTTGGAAGGAACTATACCGTCGCATATCATAAAGCTCGTGGAACGGATATGGTCGGTTATAACGCGGAGGGATATATCGGAGCTCTTGCCCTCGCCGTAACGTACACCAGCAATGTCGCTTATAGCCTGCATAATATTCTTAACGGTATCTACCTCAAAGAGGTTGTTTACGCCCTGCATAAGACAAGCAAGTCTTTCGAGACCCATGCCGGTATCGATATTGGGCTTCGAGAGGCGTGTATAGTTATTGTTTCCGTCGTTATCAAACTGAGTGAATACGAGATTCCAGAACTCCATAAATCTGTCACAGTCACAACCGGGCTTACAGTCG
>SVSF01000068.1 GCA_015064425.1 Oscillospiraceae bacterium
TGTTGAAGGTAATGTGGAAGCAGAATATTACCATTAACGGCGAGGAGCGTACGCTGTATTATTCAAGACCGAGCCACAAACTGCTTGCACTGTTTATCATGGCAAGGCAGCTCGGCTATAGAGGAGCATATTGCTTGCAATCTCATGTCAGAAATACGCCGTTTATTAAAGAATAATGAAACACCGCCGCGAGTAACCGTTTGGTCGCTTTCGGCGGTGGTTTTGTTTGGCTTATAAACCTGCTTTATCGCAGGTACGCCAAAGCAGTCTTTTTTTATAGTCTCAATATATCCGACAGTTGTTCGTCGGAGGTACATCCCAATTTAGTTAAAATATGAGAAGAATATCTGTCAAACTCCGTATGATCTATTAGTCTAAAGATCAGCGCCATTACGTCTATGAGACTAATGTCTTCAGTTTTTTCCGCAGTATATCCCAATCCCAGAAATCTGAGCAATGCATAGACAGAGCACAATGCCATATGCTCACTATGCATACTTTCGGGTCTATCCTGAAACGGAAAACAGGAAAAGAACATATGATTTACAAGCATATTCTCGAAAAACATCTCCCAATTCGGAAACCTTTTCTCAAATACATCCTTAGCCTCCATATATCTTTCGAGAGTCTTTTCTCCGTGGCCGAAGTATTTTAACGCTTCTTCTCCACAACTTCTTATACTGTTGCTTTTTCTGTCAAGCACCTCTATCATCTGAGACATTATCTCAAGACCGTTCTTTATATGATCGGTGCTTATCTCCTCGTCGATGCCTATGACCGAAGGCGCTGTTTTTTTTAGTAAGGAATCAAGCATTTTCCTATCTTTTTTCTCGATGGCTATATCGATCTCTTTAAGAACATCTCCCATAGATATAAGTCTTTTGTAAAGGCACATTCTACGGTCCTGCACGATAGATATGAGATATAGACGTATCTGTTGTTCTAGTCCCAAAGTTTCAAAGAAAGAATCTCTTTCTTCTATAGGAGGCATATTAATGCTGAGCTCTTTTTCAAAAAAAGATATAGATGTATCCCGTTTGTACAATATTTCCAAGACTGCCTCACAACTATTTGAACATGAGCATTCATATGCTCCGTCCTCAGCTCTGATTCCCCTTGGATAAAGCCTGCATACGTCTGGAAGTATATCCTCTCCAAGCTCTGCATGAAGACTGCATCTTCCGTCATTTGCCCTGAGTGGACAGTTTCCGTCGTAGCGAGGTTCAAATCTTGCGTACTCTTCCTTATTCGGGTGATCTGTCAAGCGCAGTCCGCAATCAAGTTTATGCCGCAACTCTTTCTTACAGTTCAGTCCCAAAAGCTTAAAATAATTCTCCATGGAAACAGAGATCGGCCAACCTACGCAACATGCCATACGGCAATCTCCCATTTTACACGAAAAATCCTCATAATAATCGGGTATGAGAAAAACATGTGTCCCTTTCATATTAATACCTCAAAAAAACAAAATGAGCAATGGCGACCTGAAAACGTCAAATACCAATGCTCACGAAAAATAATATATCACTGTTTTTTTGATTTTTCAAGTTTTTTTGCATTTTTACTTAAGAATTTTTTTAACCCAGTGCCTGTCTTCTTTGTCAAACGTCCCCGTTATGTTTACAGCAAGAACATATATTCCAAGGGTAAAAAGCACCGTAAAAACAAGTTCAAAAACCGTTCCCATATTAGAAAAATTCATCTTTTCCAAAACAAGTCCCGAAAAATACGTAGCACCAATGATGCTGATAAGAGGCATGACCAGGTATTTTTTCACCGATAAGCGCACCCCTGTTTTTTGTAGCAGCCTTGTAACGCTCAATGCGAGATTCAATATTTCACAAACGTAGACCGTCACTATATATCCCGCTAGACTGTATTTGGGAAGAAGCGTGTACACCAATATTACGCTTATAAATGCATCAACGATGTTTACACACATCGAATAAAACTGTTCTCCCAATCCTTTCAACATTGTATCTATAGCAGTATCAAGATACATTATAGGTATGAGAGGCGCCATATACCTTATATATCTGCCGCTGTCTCTGTTATTATATATTGCAAAGCCCAAACTGTCACCGAAAAACATCAGAATACCCGATACAAACACGGAATAAAGCAATGTTATTTGGACTATCCTTTTTATTACGTATCTGATATGCCGCTTTTCATCCTTTGTCTGATCAACGGTAAGTTCAGGAATCAATATAGATGAAAAGGAAGATAAAAGTACTTGAGGAAAAAATATCACGGGCATTACCATTCCGTGCAGAACACCGTAATCGGATAAAGCTTTTTCATACGTGCTGCCGCATTTCTTCAGTCCGGACGGAATAAGAACGTGTTCCAGTGTAACAAGACCCGATCTGATATATGAGCTTACAGCGACCGGCACGGTTATTCCCAAAAGTTTTTTTATTGGCAGCTTATCTTTTGAATACGTATATCTGCTCTTTTTCACGTCAATATAATAGAACAGCAAGATCATAATAAAAGATATACACTCAGCTATTACAAGCCCTGCACACAAGGATACACATGCATACTCTATATCTCCGTCCGAGAGCCTCCTAAAAGATGCAACGGTAACACCTATTCTTATAAGCTGCTCGCAAACTGAAACAAACGCATTTTTATATACCCTTCTAACTGCTGTAAAATATCCTGCAAACGCCGATCCTACGGAAAGAAAAACGCATGAAAACGCAAGTAACTTTAAAGAAGCTACAGTCCTTATATCCCCCAATATCCCTTTACCTATCTCTTCTGCAAAGACATAAAGTACCCCGCCCGAGCACATACCGAGAAAAAGGCTGTATAGAATACAACATAAAACAGATTTTCTTATTTTTTTATTATCTCCGCTTCCTATAGCTTCAGATATTATTCTTGTAACAGCAAGATTTATCCCGCTTGTAGCAAAAGTCACCGCAAAAGAGTACACTGACATTATCAGACTATAGAGACCCATTCCGATAGAGCCTATTTCATTTGAAACGTATACGTTAAAAGAAAAATCTATTGCCCTCATAAACAGTGCGGCAACCGTAACTACCGTCGCATTTAAAAGAAACGTCTTTATAAGCCTCATGTTATCTCCAATTTTGAATTTTTTTTGATGCAAATAGTCAAAATACCGCCTAAAAACCCATATTATGCTATAAAAATTGCCTCATATTTAAAATTTATGAAATTAGATATTGCATTTATTCCATCATTGTTGTATAATTGTTCTGTAATTTTTAAGAAATGCGGAGGCATGAAAAAATGGCATTCACAAACAAGTACCTTATGGGTATTTACAAAAACATCAAGAAGAATAACCCTCACGAGCCCGAATTCCTTCAGGCTGCTCAGGAGATACTCGAATCACTTGAACCTGTTGTAGAAAAGAGACCTGACCTTGTAAAGGCCGGCGTAATAGAGAGACTTGTTGAGCCCGAAAGATTCGTACAGTTCAGAGTAAGCTGGGTAGACGATAAGGGCAAAGTAAGAGTTAACCGCGGATACAGAGTACAGTTCAACTCCGCTATCGGTCCTTATAAGGGCGGTATCAGACTTCATCCTTCCGTAAACGCTTCCATTATGAAGTTCCTCGGATTTGAGCAGGTTCTTAAGAATTCTCTTACCGGTCTTCCTATGGGCGGTGCAAAAGGCGGCTCCGACTTTGATCCCAAGGGCAAGAGCGACGGAGAGATCATGAGATTCTGCCAGAGTTTTATGACAGAGCTCTACAGACATATCGGACAGTTTACCGACGTTCCCGCCGGTGATATAGGAACAGGCGCAAGAGAGATCGGATATATGTACGGTCAGTATAAGAGACTGACAAACGAAGTAGTAGGCGTTCTTACAGGCAAGCCCCTCACATTCGGCGGTTCTCTTGCAAGAAAAGAAGCTACGGGATACGGTCTCTGCTATTTTACCGACGAACTTCTTAAGGATAACGGTATGTCCTTTAAGGGTCAGACAGTAGTTATTTCCGGTTCCGGTAACGTTGCTATCTATGCCGCAGAAAAGGCAAGCACATTTGGAGCAAAAGTTGTTGCAATGTCCGACTCTTCAGGATTTGTATATGACAAAGACGGTATAAAACTTGACATAATCAAGAAAATTAAGGAAGTTGAAAGAAAACGTATCAGCGAATACGTAAACTACGTTCCTACTGCTGAATATCATGCAAACTGCCGCGATATATGGACAGTTAAGTGTGACATAGCTCTCCCCTGCGCTACACAGAATGAGATCAATCTCGACAGCGCAAAGGCACTTATCGCAAACGGAACAAAGGTTGTGTGCGAGGGTGCTAATATGCCCAGCACAGCTGATGCTATTGCAGCATTCCAGTCTGCGGGCATTCTCTTCGGTCCCGCAAAGGCTGCAAATGCCGGCGGCGTTGCAACATCCGGTCTTGAAATGAGCCAGAACTCTCTCAGACTTTCATGGTCATTCGAGGAAGTTGATGCAAAGCTCCACGATATAATGGTAAACATTTATAAGAACGTTTCGAGCGCAGCTAAGGAATACGGATTCGAGGGCAATCTCGTTGTAGGTGCAAACGTTGCAGGCTTCCTTAAGGTTGCTGAAGCTATGCTCGCTCAGGGTATCGCATATTAATACTACTTACAAAAAAATATCCCCCGTAGAACGGGGGATATTTCATTTATATAACGGAAAACCACGCTCCAAGCGGGGCAAGACTTACGATTTATTTTCTTTAGTAATGATCAACGTTTCTACGCGTTCACGAAGTTTTATAAATTCTGAATGATCACTGATGGTTTCAAAATCTTTTCCATTAAGCATATCATAACAATTTATTGACACTTATATTATACATCAGATATATCTTAAATCCAACAACACATTGTGAGAGTAAAATCATAAATATATTACAAAGCAAAAAATTTGGCGTACCTTCTCGCAGGTACGCCAATTACTGCCTTATTTTATGCAACGTTAACTTGATTTTTCTTGTCATTCTGCTTTTTCTGGAATATCTGCCAAACTATCAACAAAGCGATAACCGAAATTCCGATCACGTCAGTAAAAGGATTGGGATCAACAAGGAGCAGACCTGCGGCAAAAGATATTATTCTCTGCAGCCAGTTCATATTTGTAATAATAAACCCTTCAAGAGCAACCGATACGCCAAAGATACCAATCACCGACGTAATCGTAATAAGTATTATCTGCATTGGACCGCTGACGTCAACTAAAAGCATTACGGGGTTGAGTGCAAATACATACGGAACGATAAAAGCACCGATAGCCAATTTGGTCGCTGTAAACGCCGTCTTCATCGGGTTCGATTGTGCTATTGCCGCACCCGCATACGCTGCAAGAGCAACGGGAGGTGTAAGGTCAGCAACTATACCGAAGTAGAATACGAAGAAGTGTGCCGCGATAGCGGGTACACCCATACGTATAAGTATCGGTGCACAGGTTGCCGCCATAATACAATAGTTGGCAGTAGTGGGAACTCCCATACCGAGAACGATACAGCAAAGCATCGTAAGGAATAGAGCAATAATAACCATATCTCCTGCAACCGTCGTTATTGCGTTTATCATAACGTTTGCAAGACCTGTCATGGTAATTGTACCGCCGATAATACCTGCGATTCCGCAAGCAGCCGCAACTGCAATAGTACCTTGTCCGCCTGCCGCAAGTGCGTCAATGAGCTTACGGGGGGTCAAGCGTGTCCCCTTGTTGGGAAGGCTTACCAATATAGCCGCGATAATGGATATAGCAGCAGAAGTCTGAATAGTATAGGTATTAGAGCTTACAAGATATATCAACAGTACAAGGGGAAGCAACAAATAGAGCTTCTTTGCAAGATATTTAAACTTAGGAAGTTCCTCACGTGGAATACCGCGAAGTCCGAGTTTTTTAGCTTCAAGATGGACTGTAATGAATATACCTGCAAAGTAAAGAACTGCGGGTATGATAGCGCGCACTATAATAGTCGAATAAGGTTCAAGAACGTATTCAGCCATAAGGAATGCAGCCGCGCCCATAATAGGAGGCATGATCTGTCCTCCCGTAGATGACGCCGCCTCTGCAGCTGCAGCAAATTCGGGCTTATAACCCGTTTTCTTCATCAGTGGGATAGTAACGGAGCCGCTTCCAACGGTATTAGCAACGGAAGAACCAGAAACCATACCCTCAAGGGCGCTCGCAACAACGGCAACCTTTGCGGGACCGCCTGAGAATCCGCCTACAACAGCATTTGCCGCCTGAATAAAGAAGTCCGCAATACCGGTTCTCTCAAGAAATGCTCCGAAGATAATGAACACTACAATGAATTTTGAACAAGTATTAATGGGAGTCGAAAGAATTCCTTCCTTTGAATAGAAAAGTGAACGTATGGTATAGTTCAAGCGTCCAAAAAACGAGGGATTTGCGAGTCCTACGCTAAGCGCATATATAAGGAAACATCCCGCAACGATAAGTATTGGCAAGCCAACGCTTCTGCGGCAAACTTCGGCAAGAGCAATAATACCGATAATACCGATGATTATCTGATACGTCTCAAACTTACTTCCTTGCTGTATGATGGTGAGGGCGTTTGCGGTAAAATAGAAAAACGATGCGGATCCGACAACCGCAAGAACAACGTCGTACCAAGGCATATAGTTCACGCGCTGCTTTCCCTTCTTTGCCGGGAACACGATAAAGCCCATAAGAATGATCAGTGCAACAAAGGACGTCAAACGGATCTCTTCGAGCCAGGTGGCAAATAAAGTTACACAGATGCAGAACAAGGAAAACGCGGCAAGAATGCAGTTAACAACAAATCTCGGTTTGCCTTCCCAGATTCGCGTATTTGATTCCTGGTCATATTTTTTCATGACCGAATCAAGGTCTGTCGCTTCTATCTGCCCTGCTTTGGTTTTCGATTTATTTTTAAAAAAAGCCATGGCAATCTCCTATGAGAATGGATTTGAGCAGCATCCTTCGGATACTACTTTTAAAACAAACGAGGACTGCGGTTCATTCCACAGCCCTCTGTGTTTTAACGATTTACTGAGCTGTTACAGTAACGCCCTTTTCTGCAAAATACTTTGCAGCACCCTTGTGGAAGGGAGCGGTCATACCGGAAGTAGCGTTTTCGATGCTAAGTTCAGCACCTTTTCCATGTTCTGCAGGAATAGACTTAATGTTATCGCAAATAGCCTTTGTGAGCTTGTAAACATCGTCTTCGCTTGCATCAGCGGTAACGATAAGAGTAGCCTTAACAGTTACTGTCTTAACGTCTTCCGTCTGTCCGGGATATGTTTCTGCAGGAATAGTATAAACAGTATAGTAGGGGCAGTTTGCCATGATCTTATCAGCGATATCTCCATCAATAGGAACGAGGTATGCTTCATTTGTAGAAGCAAGCTCGGTAATAGCGGGAGTAGGAGCTCCTGCAACAATGAACGCTGCATCAATCTTGCCGTCTTTAAGTGCTTCTGTACTGTCACCGAAGCTTTGGTACTGAGCCTGGATATCATCAACAGTTAAACCTGCTGCTGTAAGAACGTCGATAGCATTAAAGTAAACGCCGGAACCGGGAGCACCGATAGAAACGCTCTTACCTGCAAGATCGGAAACGCTCTTGATCTCGGGATCCATAGTAATGAGCTGTACTGCTTCTGCATAAAGACCTGCAACAACGCGGAAAGTCTGAACTGCGCCGTCTTCAGCAAAGGAGTTAGTACCTGCCCAAGCGTAAGCCATAACGTCAGACTGAACAGTTCCAAGCTGATAGTCGCCGGAATCTATGCTCTGGATATTGGCCTTAGAACCGTCGGTAGAAACAACATTAACATCGATACCTGCGTTATTCTTGATGTACTGACCGAGAACTCCGCCATATCCATAATATGTACCCTGCGTACCGCCGGTACCCATGATCATCTTAGAAGCATCTCCGCCGCAAGCTGCAAAGGACATTACTGTGGCAAGTACGAGCGTAAGTGCAAGAATTGCATAAAATATCTTCTTCATAGTAGCCTCCGTAAAAAATTAGTAAGATACCTCACTAGTATACAATACTTTCGTGCGTTTTGCAAGTCTTTTTGCCAACTATATGAATTTTTTCGAAAAAAAAATTTCATTTTTTTCACAATTTGAGATTATTATTAATAAATCACTTTTCAAACAAAGCGCATTCTGTTCCTACAATTAAAAGCCGTACAAATACGATATCAATGATATATCAAACTGTTAAAATACTTTTTTTGCAAAAAAATCTTGCATATTATTTTAGTCTGTGATATAATATTAAAACAATTAAGCCGGAATGATGGAATTGGCAGACGTGCTGGACTCAAAATCCAGTGGTAGCGATACCGTGCGGGTTCGACCCCCGCTTCCGGCACCAAGACAGCTTTTCGTGTTTCTATATCAAACACGAAGGGCTGTCATTTTTTTGAGGATCTATGAAAAAGAAAATATTTTACAGTGAACTATCCTACGTTATAGGATTACTCATTTTGGCGCTGGGAACTGCTTTGATGGAGCACGCCGATTTCGGCGTTTCCATGGTCGTCGCTCCCGCCTATATCCTTCATTTAAAGCTGTCGGAATTTTTTTCGTTCTTCAGCTTTGGTATGGCTGAATATACCCTGCAGGCTTTGATCATTCTTCTCACAATGATAGTTGTTCACAAAGTGAAAATGGCGCACTTCTTTTCATTTATTACCGCCGTACTTTACGGAACCGCCCTTGACGGCGCTATGATATTGACTGAGCTTGTTCCTTCAAACATTATTGCCATAAGAATAATATTTTTCACAGTCGGTATGCTTTTATGCTCATGCGGTGTTTCCCTTCTCTTCCATACCTACATATCACCTGAAGCATACGAGCTTTTCGTTAAAGAAGTATCTTCAAAATTCAATATAAATATTAATAAATTCAAAACAGCTTATGACTGTACAAGCTGTATTATAAGTATCATTATGTCTTTCGCATTTTTCGGCCTTTGGAGATTTGAGGGGATTTGGTTCGGTACCGTAATATGTGCACTGCTCAACGGAACGCTCATCGGATCCTTTACCAAGATATTCGAAAAGATATGGGACTTTAAAGACAAATTCTCATTCAGAAAATATTTTTAATATAAAATAATAAAAGCAAAACTTTCGTACATATATGAAAGTTTTGCTTTTTTCTTAAACTCTATTGCAATTTCTATCCTTTTATGATAGAATACATCCATTCGGAGGCGTAGCTCAGCCGGTTAGAGCGCTTGCTTGACATGCAAGAGGTCATTGGTTCGATTCCAACCGTCTCCACCAACACGTGTTGACAAAAAAGATGCCAACCGAAAAACCCGAGATTTTCTCGGGTTTTCTTCGTTTTTCGCCGTTTTCCTCACTTTTTTGAAATTCGGATTTTAGTGAAAATAAAAAGATGCCAATCGGCATTTTCGAGCAAGGGAGTAGAAGTGAA
>SVSF01000069.1 GCA_015064425.1 Oscillospiraceae bacterium
GGTAATGAGTGGACAAAGATAACATATAAGGACGTATTCTACTCCTTCCCGTTCTCCAACTATACGGATACAGACGATGCAAATGCATTCGACACATATGCTGCAGGCGAGTTCTTCCCGGCTATGGACATGCAGCTGTATACGATGGAAAAAGACGGATCTTACTATCTCTGGATGGAATACGCTATCGGATTTACCGATATCTTCCTTACAGGACGTTGGATAATGTACTACCCCGTAGCTGAAAAGACACTTGCAAAGGCAGTTATCTACTCTGTAGTTCCCGGCTACTTCCATGATGGTGTTGCTATACCTACCGACATTATCGCATCTTGGTATTAATAGCTACCATTAACGGAATGTGGGCGAGGTTTTATTATAAAATCTCGCTCATATTCTGTTTTATATGGTTTTGTTTCGCAAAGAGTGGCTTTAATTGACAAATCTCGATAGATTGATACCATTTGATATGAAGTAATCTTATTATTGCACAATTTTTGCGCATATGGTAAATATTAAGGAGAAATACTATGAAAAGACTTTTGGCTTTATTACTTTGCGCTCTCTTCGTACTCTCCGTATTTGTATTTGCAGCTTGCGGCGGCGATGAAAAGGAAACAGAGGCAAACGGCGGAAGCGAGTCTTCCACTGAGATCCTAACCGATGCGGAAGGCAATCTTCTTGATGGAATTCCCGACGGAAAATACAATTTCAATGAACGCGACTTTATCATCACAGCTCCCTGGCCCGAATACTGGGGAATTAACAACTACGATATGCAGGAGCTTACCTCCGATGTAGTCTACGACGAGGTGTATTACAGAAACCGTGAAGTAGAAAACCGCTTTAACTGCAAGATATCTGCAGTTGAGATTGGAACTACGGATACCGTCGTAGCTGACCTCTCTCCCCACATCCTTTCCGACTCTGGAAGCTTTGATCTTATCGCTTTCGCATACTCCACCGGTTCACACGGACTTATTTCCGCAGGACTTATCACTCCTTGGAACGACGTCCCCGTGATTGACTACTCCAAGCCCTGGTGGAACGACTCCGCTCTTAATTGCGGTACTCTTAACGGAAAGATATTCTTCAACGCAGGATCCTTCAACTGGTATTCACTTGCAATGACTACGGTATTTTTTTTCAATGAGACTGTAAGACAGGCATATGATATTGAAGACCTTTACGCTCTCGTTGACAACGGTGAGTGGACAGTTGACAAGGTTATCGAATTTAGCCGCATAGTTTCAAAGGACGACGGAAATAACTATTGGAACGGAAAAGACCAGTACGGTCTCGTTACGAACTGCTTAGATATTATGGCACACGGATTCGGATTTGAGACTGTTACGAACAACGGAGACGGTACATATGTCATCAACATAGGAAACGAGGATCACCACAAGTACACAAATAAGATCATCGACCTTATGAAGAGAGAAAACCACCTTGCATATAACAACTCGGATCCCACTCTCTTTATTGAAGACAGAACACTCTTCTTCGGAGATTGGCTCTACAATATCAACAACTTCAGAATGATGGAGTCAGATTTTGGTATACTTCCTTATCCTAAGTTCGATGCTAACCAGGGACAGTATTGCTCTTTCTCTCAGGCTTGGGGACTTGCAAATGCCATCCCCGTTAATACAAAGCCCGAGGATTACGAGTTTATAGGTGTTATCGTTGAAGCGCTCTCCTGCTACTCTCATAACAAGATACTTCCCGCATACTATGAGTACACTCTCAAGGGTAGAGATACAAGAGACACAGACAGTTGGAGAATGCTTGATCTTATAAACTCTACTCTCATTTATGATTTCGGCGGTTTCTTCATCTGCGGTGACTCTCATAGCAATTATAATGCACCTCTAAGTCATATGGTGAAGTACGGACGTGAAGAGAATACACTTTCCTCCTATCTTGAAAAGTACCTTGATAAGCTTACAACTCACTATGATGAGGTTATGACATTCGGCAAGGAATAAAAAAACGGATGAAATTTTCATCCGTTTTTTGTTTCCGATGAGAGATATTCCTCCAAATGATGAACTGCTGTTGCTCCGTCTGCCACCGCGGTAACGATTTGCCGCAAAGATTTTTTTCTAACGTCTCCCACAGCATAAACACCGTCAATATTAGTCTTCAAAGTTTCATCTGTAAGAATATATCCGTTTTTATCTGTAAGAATTTTTCCGTCAAAGATCTGTGATTCGGGTTCTCTGCCTATACTTACGAAAAGGCCGTCAATATCGAGTGATGTTATTTCGTTTGAAGCGATATTTTTTATTTTCAACGAGCTAAGACGATCTTTATACACTAATTCATTTACGGTACTATCCCACATGATGTCAATGTTTTTAGATTCAGACAGAGATTTATGATAGATCTTCGTTGCTCTGAGACTATTCCTTCGATGTATTAGATAGACTTTTTTTGCAAGGCGAGAAAGGTATAAAGCATCTGCAACGGCGGTATTCCCGCCTCCTATTACGGCAACAGTCTTATCTTTATAAAACCTTCCGTCGCAGTGCGCACAGTAATGGACACCCTTCCCTACAAGCCTATCTTCGCCTTCAACCCCTAACTTTTTAGGATATGCTCCTGTAGCGATTATTACTGTTTTTGAATAAAACTCGTCAAAGGACGTGACGGTCTTTTTTATTTTTTCTGATAGATCAACTGAGATCACCTCATCGTAAACGGTCTTTGCTCCGAATTTTTCAGCTCCTTGTTGCATTTTCATGCTAAGGCTGATACCGTCTATACCATCTTCAAATCCGGGATAGTTTTCAATTATCCCCGTGGAAGACATCTGTCCGCCTACAGACATTTTTTCTATTATAAGCGTATCAAGTCCTGCTCTTGCGGCATAAAGAGCTGCCGTATATCCAGCAGGTCCTCCCCCTATTATTAATATATCGTATATATGCATAATTTTTCTCCTCATTTATTTATATCCATTATACAATATCTTATTAAATAAAACTGTAACTATGTCACAGAATAGGATTCGCAGGAGACGGATTTAAAATATTAAAACTCATTTTCATGTTCTTTAAATAATGAATAGAATGCTCTTACGTTTTCAAGCTCTGTCCATTTCTTTTCCATCACAGGATATGTATCGAGATCAAATATATGTGCTCCGTTCATTGACAGAAGAAAAGGAGAATGGGTAGATATTATAAATTGACATTTATAAAACCTTGCAGAATCTTCAATAAATTTCGCCAGCTCTTTTTGAAGCTTGGGCGAGAGGCTGTTTTCGGGCTCGTCAAGGAGATAAAGAGCATTTTCCTTTATCCTCTCTGTGAAATATATAAATGCGCTTTCTCCGTTAGATCTTTCGTCTATTTCGGGACCGTTCATACGTCTTGAAGTGTATTTGCTTCTTGATGAACGTCTTATCTCATTGCGAAGCTTCAACTCGTCGTAGTCCTTCATTGTTTCCATCTTCCATCCGAAGCGCGTGAGATCCTGCTTCATCTTGTCGTATTCTTCGAAAAGCCCGGTTCTTTGTCTCTCTATACCTTTATTTATGGCACGTATATCAAGTAAAAGATCGAATACTCCGTCACTTGTGATTATCTCGCTTTCGGGCGGGAGCTTGGCTCTTTCGTCTCCGGCAAGTTCATAATTGCAAAAGTTTAAATAATCGTCAAACAGATACGTATAGTTAAAGGGAGCGTTCCTGTGTATTCTCAGCTTTTCCGCAATAATATTCAGCAGAGTTGATTTACCTGAGCCGTTCCCTCCGTAAAAGATACTGATATCGTTAAATTCAAGATCTTTAAGCTCTTTAAAAGGAAATATTTTGAATGGATAAGCGTTGTTCTGTGAATAGCAGTCCATATCAAAGGTTCTGTTATCAAACAAAAATTTTGTTTCATCGCTATCAGATGCCAGAGAAAAAGATTTAAGATATACCATAATACACCATATTTTTTTATCAATTTATACCCTTATTATATCATAAGCTATATATGAGTTCAATATACTAACACATATCACCGATATAATGTAAAAGACCGCTTGGAATAATCCAAGCGATCTTTTGATCCAAGCGATCTTTTGATCTTTATTCAGCTTTTGTTTCGCAGTAAAGACATCTGTATGTTCTGTTCTCTCTGTCAGTGAGCGTGAATACATTTGGCAGTTCCTGCTCTGTAGTCGTAATGCATCTTGGGTTTTTACAGAAAATTACGTTTGTAAGCTTTTCGGGAAGCTCTACTCTTCTCTTTTCGGTTATTACCCCATTTTTTATGATATTAACGGTAACACCGGGATCTACATAGCCGAGTACGTCAATATCAATATCAATATCAGAGTCTATTTTTATTATATCCTTTTTGCCTGCCTTTACGCTTCCGACGTTTTTAATAAGAGCGACTGAACATTTAAGTGAGTCAAGTCCGAGAAGGCGATATATCTCCATGGATTTTCCCGCACTTATGTGGTCGATAACTATACCGTCTTTTATGGAATCAATATTCATATTACTCTACCTCCAAAAGTTTTAAAATAAGCGCCATTCTCATATATTTTCCGTTAAGCACCTGCTTGAAATAACAAGCTCTCTTATCATTGTCGATTGCTACGCTTATCTCATTTACACGGGGAAGCGGATGAAGAATAGCCATATCTTCCTTAGCATTTTGGAGTTTTTCGGGAGTAAGTATATATCTGTCCTTGAGGCGTAAATACTCTTCCTCATTAAAGAATCTTTCTTTCTGTACTCTGGTCATATAAAGAATATCAAGCTCAGATATAACGGATTCAAGATCTGTGGTCTGAACATATTCAATATTATGTTTCTTTATAACATCGTTCTTTATATAGCTGGGAAGCTTGAGCTCTTCAGGTGATACAAGCACTATCTTTACGTCTTTATATCTTGAAAGAGCCTCTATAAGCGAATGAACAGTACGTCCAAACTTGAGGTCGCCGCAAAATCCTACCGTAAGACCGTCAAAATGCCCCTTTTCACGGCTTATTGTAAGAAGGTCGGCAAGAGTCTGGGTGGGATGGTTATGTCCACCGTCACCTGCATTTATAACCGGTATGCTTGCATTCATAGATGCAACAAGTGGAGCGCCTTCTTTAGGGTGTCTCATTGCGATAATATCTGCATAGCATGAAATTACCTTTGCCGTGTCTGCGACACTTTCTCCTTTTGAAGCAGAGGAACTTTGAGCTTCCGAGAAACCGATAACATTCCCTCCAAGCTCATACATTGCAGCTTCGAAGCTGAGTCTGGTTCTCGTTGAAGGCTCAAAAAATAAGGTAGCAAGTTTTTTACCTTTGCACTTTTCACTGTATTTTGCAGGGTTCTCGATTATGTCGTTTGCCGTAGCTATAAGCTCGTCTATTTCTTTTGCATCAAGGTCAAGTATGTTTATAAGACTTCTCATTTTCCGGCTCCTATCCAAGATTCATCTGAGGGATTCTTTACAAAATCCATAAGACGCTTGATGTCAGCTTCCTTGATATAACCTTCCTTTGCGGCAACTTCCGCAACAGTCGCAAAGTTTGTAAGGCTTACATTCTTTACGTCGGCATCCATAAGTCTGTCTATACCTTTCTGCATGCCGTAAGTAAATATGGATACTATGCCAAGAACCTCAGCGCCTGCTTCGCGAAGTGCATCAACAACATCAATAACGCTTCCGCCTGTAGAGATAAGGTCTTCAACAACTACCACTTTCTGACCTGCCTCAAGCTTACCTTCGATCCTATTCTGTCTTCCATGATCTTTATTAGAGCCTCTTACGTATCCCATAGGAAGATCAAGTATCTCTGCTGTTATAGCTGCGTGGGCAATGCCTGCAGTAGAAGTACCCATAAGTACCTCTACATCGGGATAATTTTCTTTAATAAGCGATGCAAGTCCGTTTTCAACATCACGTCTTACCTCGGGAGCGGTAAGGATAAGTCTGTTATCGCAATAAACGGGACTCTTGATGCCGCTTGCCCAGGTAAAGGGCTCGTCCGGTCTGAAAAATACTGCTTTAATTTTAAGTAAATCCTTTGCAATAAGCTCTTTCATTGTATATATCCTTTCAAAATTATTATCGGTCAACAAATTCTCTTACACAACGCTCATACGCAGCAACGGGATCTGCTGCTGCAGTTATGGGTCTTCCCACAACAATGTAGTCACTTCCTATACGTTTTGCCTCTTCGGGGGTCATAACGCGCACCTGGTCTCCCTTATCTCCATCTGCAAATCTTACACCCGGGGTTACAGTAAGGAACTCTTTTCCGCAAACATCATGCACCTTTTCAGCTTCGAGAGGAGAACAAACAACGCCGTCAAGTCCTGCAACTTTAGCATTATGCGCATAGTGCATAACTACTTTGTCAATAGGCTCCTTGATAAGAAGGTCATTTTCCATTCTTGTTTGGTCGGTAGAAGTAAGCTGAGTTACTGCTATAAGCAAAGGTCTTGTACCGTCCGCACGTGTGAGACCTTCAAGTCCTGCCTTCATCATATCGATAGTGCCGCTTGCATGAAGATTACACATATCAACGTCAAGCCCGGAAAGAACAGCCATGGATTTTCTTACGGTGTTGGGAATATCGTGTAACTTAAGATCCAAAAAGATCTTGTGTCCTCTTGCTTTGATCTCCTTGACGATCTGCGGACCTTCCGCATAGAAAAGTTCCATTCCTATCTTTACGAAAGGCTTTCTGCCGGTAAATTTATCCAAAAAATTCAATACCGATGCTTTATCGGCAAAATCACATGCAATAATAACGTCCTTACCCATTGTGTGCACCTCCGATTATATCGTTTAAATTTTCTATTCCGTATTTTTTCATTGCTGAAGGGAGTTCATTTATAATATTTAAGCAGGCAAATGGATCAACGAGATTTGCTGCTCCCACTTCAACTGCGCTTGCTCCTGCAAGCATCATTTCAATAACGTCCTCTGCAGTAGACACACCGCCCATTCCTACTATGGGTATCTTAACCGCATCATATACCTGATAAACCATTCTTACAGCTACGGGTTTTATTGCAGGGCCTGAAAAACCGCCCATTTTATTTGCTATAACAGGACGCTTTTTATTGAGATCTATTCTCATACCCAAAAGTGTATTTATAAGACTTATTCCGTCTGCTCCCGCATCTTCACACGCTTTGGCGATGGATACGATGTCGCTTACATTGGGAGAAAGTTTTATAATAATTGGCTTATCGGTCACCTTTTTTACAGCCTTGGTAACTTCAGCTGCCGCGGAAGGTGACGTGCCAAAGCTCATTCCTCCGCCGTGAACGTTCGGACATGATATGTTTACCTCGAACCAACCTATCTGTTCTTCCCCTCTTAATCTTTCAACTGTATAGGCATACTCCTCAACGGAAAAACCGCTTACGTTTGCCATAACCGGCTTATTAAATACTTTTTTTAATTTAGGAAGCTCTTCTGAAATTACTTTTTCAACACCGGGATTCTGCAGACCGACAGAATTTATCATTCCGGCTTCGCATTCCGCTATTCTCGGCGTTGGATTTCCGAATCTTGCATCCTTTGTAGTTCCTTTGAAGGAAAAGCTTCCAAGCTTATTTATATCATATAGCTCGGCAAATTCATATCCAAATCCAAAGGTACCGCTGGCAGGGATAATGGGATTATCAAGTTCTATACCGCAAAGCTTTACGCTTAAATTTCCCATAATATATCCTCCTTCCTCAGCACGGGACCGTCCTTGCATATTCTCTTGTATCCTGTGACTGTTTTGCAGGAACACCCCATACATGCTCCGAATCCACAGCCCATTCTTTCCTCAAAGCTGAATTGAGCATCGCTTTCAGAGGCTTTGTATATAGCCTTGAGCATTGGTTCCGGACCGCATGTATAAATATAGCTATAGCCTCCGAATTCCTTCATGGCATCCGTTACAAAGCCTTTTACGCCGTAGCTTCCGTTAACCGTGGTTACCTTTACTTCCGCCCCAAGGTCCAAAAACTCTTTTTCATAAAAGATTTCGTTCTTATCGTTAAAACCCAGGATAACTGATGGCTGCTTTCCTTCTTCTATAAGCTTTTTTGCAAGCATATAAAGCGGAGGTACACCAACCCCTCCTCCGATAAGCAGAGGGGTCTTTCCTGATACAGATGTATCATATCCGTTTCCAAGTCCCGTGAGTACGTCAAGTTCCGTACCCGGGAGCATTACAGACATCTTCTCTGTACCTTTTCCGACAACTTTATAGATAAGCGTCAACTTACCGTTTTCGCAGTCACATACGGAAATTGGACGTCTTAAAAACGATCCTTCAAGTTTTATATTTACAAACTGTCCCGGAACGCTTATATCCGACGTGTCACCTTCCAGTATCATTTTAAAAACGTTTTTCGATAATTGAGTATTCTCTTTTATTGTAAATAAACTCTGCTTCATTTTATCTGCCTTTAAGAATCAATAGTAGATATTGTGAGTGTAGTTTCTTCAAGTACGTCAAGCAACACCTTAACGGTATCGAGCGCAGTAAATATAGTTACGTTGTTATCTGTTGCGATGCGGCGTATCTGATATCCGTCGCTGAGCTGTCCTACCGCTCCAACATCTTTTGTGTTTATAACATATGCAATATGCCCCTGACGAAGTGCTTCGGGGATCTCATCGCTTCCGTCGCCTATCTTTTTAAGCGCATGAGTACGTATTCCGTTATTCTTAAGGAATTTTGCAGTACCCTCCGTTGCCTGAATATTAAATCCAAGGTTATAGAATCTCCTGATAAGAGGAAGCGCCTCTTCTTTGTCCTTATCTGCAATGGTTGCAAATACTGTTCCATAGTTTTGGAGGTGCATTCCCGATGCCTGAAGAGCTTTGTAAAGGGCTCTGTTAAGCTTGTCGTCATAACCTATAGCTTCGCCGGTAGATTTCATTTCGGGAGAAAGATATGCATCAAGTCCTCTGATCTTGTTGAAGGAGAAAACAGGAACCTTAACGTATTTACGTTTCTTCTCCGTGGGATAAATGTCAAATATGCCCTGCTCTTTAAGGCTCTTGCCCATAATTACCTCAGTTGCTATATCGGCAAGGCTGTAGCCGGTAGCCTTTGAAAGGAACGGAACTGTTCTTGAAGAACGGGGGTTGACCTCTATTATGAATACGTTTTCGTTATTATCAACTATGAACTGAATGTTATAAAGACCTACTATGCCAAGACCCAAGCCGAGTTTCTTTGCATATGTAAGAATTATTCCTTTTACCTTATCTGAGATACTGAAGGTAGGATAGACGCTGATCGAGTCACCGCTATGAACGCCTGTACGTTCTACAAGCTCCATTATACCGGGAACAAATACGTCACGTCCGTCACAAATAGCGTCAACTTCAACTTCTTTTCCTTCGATATATTTATCAACGAGTACGGGCTTGTCTTCGTCGATCTCAACGGCCGTCTTCAAATA
>SVSF01000070.1 GCA_015064425.1 Oscillospiraceae bacterium
GGCGCTTAATTCCGCAAAGGTGATGGTTGTTCTCGGTACCAAAGCCGAACACTTCAACGCTGTGTGGGTAAGAAACGAGTGGAGCCGTTTCCTTTCTCTCACCAAAACAAACCATAAAAAGATGCTCATTCCCGCATACAGAGATATGGACCCATATGATCTTCCTAGAGAATTTTCTCATTTGCAAGCTCAGGATATGTCAAAGCTTGGTTTTATGCAGGATCTTTTACACGGTATAAAAAAGATAGTCGACATTGATAAACCTAAGGTGATCAAGGAAACAACGGTTATCAACTCCGCATCCTCATCAAATGCGAACGTTGCTCCCCTTCTCAAGCGAATTACTATATTCCTTGACGGTCAAGACTGGAGCAGCGCCAGCGCATATTGCGAAAAGGTTCTTGATATAGATCCTGAAAATGGGACGGCTTATTTATATAAGCTAATGTCGGAACTCAAGATATCAAAAGAAGAAAGAATTCCTCAGCTCAACTACAAAGCTCCGCTTGACAATGTAACCTCTTACAAAAACGCTGTACGCTTTGCGGACGAAGCAACCGCAACCCGTCTTATTGGATATAATAATCAGATAAAGACAAGACTTGCTGAGGCGGAAAGAATACGTAAGGAAGAAGAACGTCAGGCTATAGAGCGCAAGCAAATAGCAGAGCGTGAAAGACTTGAGCGTGAGAGAATAGCGCAAGAACAAAGGCGCAAGGATGAGCAACGCAGACGCGAGCTAGCCACCCTAAATCAAGCCAAAAATAATACCATAAATCTTCTTTCCTCACAAGTAAGAGAGAGAGATCGTATTGAAAATCTTATAGCTAAGAAAGAGAACGAAGCATTATCCGCTCAGCCCAACAAAATGAGGACATTCGGCTTATTAGCCACATTATGTCCCATCGGTTTTTGGGTATCTATAATTATGGTAATAGTCGGATGTATGGGAATTTTGGACGATTCGGCCGGACCGATAGCTATCTTTGTAATCTTATTCATAGCATCTATAATTCTTACCATAGTATCCGATATCAAAATACTTAAGTCTGAGGGTAAATCCGCAGCTTGGGTATTGCTGAATTATTTTTATTTGATATACTCAATAGTTCTTGGAGTAAAAACGATAAAGAAGCACGGCAAAAACAATACTCCTCAGTATATGGAGGAGATAAATTCCCTGAAGAGTCAGTTGGTAGCTCTCGAAAAAAACATAAACGATTCAAGACAGTCTCTTAACTCAATAAATCAAAAGCTTGACTCATACACGCGTAACACATAATTTTAGGAGGACATCATGAGCAAAGAATGTAAAATATGCGGATATTCAGGTCCAACAGTAATGAGAAATGGAAAATGCTGCTGTGGTGCGTGCGGAACTGAGGTTCCTGTCGAGCCACAGGTAAATTTCAACAGCTCTTTCTCATCAAGCAATACTTTTTCAGGCGGTGGCTTTTCCTCAGGAGCACCACAAACTCCTCAGGCAAATGATGTTCCAATAAATGCAACCTGTCCGATATGTAAGAATTCAAACGGAAACACCTTGAAGGACGGAAAAGCACATTGTTCGCTCTGCGGCAGCTCATTTGACTTTGCGCAGCCTGTCTTCGATCCCATGGGATCATATTCGTCTTCACCAAATTTCAATGCAAAGAAGATAGAAGAGCTTGAAAGAGAAAAGAGCAACAAAATAACGTGGGGAATCATTTTCATTATCCTCTTCTGGCCGATAGGAGTATACAACTTCTATAAGGCATATAAGATTTCTCAAGAAATAGAAAATCTCAAAAGATGATCAAAAAAAAAGGCTCAGATCTGAGCCTCTTTTTCTGTTTAATTTTTTCCATAAACCTGATATATCTTTTTGGTATCTTCTGTAGATTCTGCATTACTTACGGCAGGTTGATCTTTTGAAATCCTTCCAACCGTAACGCATATATACTCAGTTTTGGTCTCCGTATTCTGTGCGTATGTAACGAAGCATGAGGTGGGAATATCCTCGTAACCCGTTTTGCCTCCATATATCTTTACGTCAGATCCCTTCCCTGCCCAATTGTTATCACCAAGCCTTGTACTAAACCATCCGCTATAAACAGTAGGACTTCTGTCAACATCACCGTTTACATATACATACACAGAGTATCCGGCATACGCAGTTATTATTTTCTTTGCCGTCTCGTTTTTCATAGCACAAGCCATTATAGCCGCCATCTCTCGAGCGGTCGTATAATGATTTGCGTCATGTAATCCAGTGCAATTAACAAAATTTGTGCTCGTAAGTCCGAGCGACTTTGCTTTGTTGTTCATCATAGCTACAAATCCTGCCTCACTTTGAGCTATGTGCTCTGCTATAAGCAAGCACGCTATAGTGTCAGAATTGTAATTTATAAGATATAGCGCATCCTCGACCGTGATGGATTCGCCTGCCTTGAATGCCATGATTGACGATCCGCCCATGCTTTGCTGATATTGAACCATAGCTTCTGTAACGGTAAGCTTTGCATTAGGATCTTTTGCGTTTTCACATGCGACAAGAACTGTCATGACCTTTGTCATGGATGCGGGATATATCACTGTATCAGCGCTCTTTTCCGCCGTCGACGTTCCGCTGTTTAAGTTGACCAATATAGCGGATTGAGACTCTATTCCTTCTATAGAAACGACAGATGCGTCAGATGAGCTTTTAAAGCTTCCCGCTGATGTCGCACACGGGAGCTTTATCTGAGTTTTAGCACCAAGCTTACCTGTGCCGTTATTTACAACTCCGCCGTTAGCATTATTATTCTGACCGTTATTAACGTTCCCGCCAAAATCGCGGTCTGGTCCATTCTGTTTGCCCTCAACACAAAGCGCTATGACAAGTGCTGCGGTAACCAATACCAAAAGCGCTATTGTGGCGAAAAGTACAATCCAATATGTTTTGCTCGGCCATCTTCCGCCTCTGCCGCGGCTTCCACCATAATTAGATCTATTGTAATTTGATGATCCCATTTTTTCTGCGTATACTCCTAAAAAACTCTTTATTATATTTTAACATATATCGTTATTTTTTTCAAGTATGTATATAAAAATGTAGTTAAAAAATTTGAAGCCTGCCGCATAATTGCGGCAGGCTTTTTTAATAAAATTGCAAATATTTTGAGATCAATCCGCTGTAAGTCCGGAACGCTCAATACCCTGAACGAGGAACTTCTGGCAGAAAACATACATGATAACCAAGGGAGCGATTATCATAAGTCCACCTGTGTTTCTTATAGCTCCGTGATAGAGTGAAGCTCCCGCGAAGGTATCATCCTTAAGTGTTATCGGTATATCATTACCGCCTATCTTACTGGTCAGAAGATACGGTGCCTTACGTGAAACGTTGAAGAACATCGTTGCACCCGTGTAGAATGTATCTGTCCAGCACCACGAGAACGAGAACAGGAATACTGTTATCATCATCGGTATGGAAATAGGAAGGATAATTGTGAAGAACGTACGGAATACGCCCGAACCGTCGATATATGCCGACTCCTCAAGCTCGTCTGGAACGCCCATAAAGAACTGACGGAGAAGGAATATATACAATCCATTCTTAAACGCAAGACCTGTAAGCGAAAGAATTATAAACGGCCAATATGTATTCAACAAGTTAAGGCCCTGAGAGTTAAACAATTCTTTAAACGCTTCAGGCAATTCCTTGGACTCGGGAATAATATCAACACCCTTTAGCGCTGTTTCTCCAAAAGTAAGCTCAGCAGCATTAGTGTTAAAGAGATCCAATCCTCCTCCGTTCAAAAATCCGAATATACCCAATATATCGAATTTACTGAACAGTGCCTGAATAGCCGACGAAAGTGTACGGTGAGGAATGATCATCGTCAAAATAACAAGTCCGAACAACAGCTTATTACCTTTGAACTTGAACTTAGCAAATCCATATGCGATAAAGCTACAAACAAATGTCTGTATCAAAGCAGTTGAGAACGAAAGAATGAACGTATTCTTGAATGCTTCAAGGTACTTCTGCTCTATCCATATCTCCTTGTATATATCAAGAGTGAAGTGTTTAGGAATAAGTCTTACCGTAGCGTCAACAAAGTCGGTCTTTTCCATGAAAGAAGCAGCTATCTTGGAGAAGAACGGGAACAAAACGATATAAGCAACACCCAAGAGAAGCACATATCTAACTACCCACCAAGTAACCTTTTTAAGGAAGAAAAGATTCAAGAACTTTGCTTTCAAACGCTCCTTAAGAGGTGTTCTCTCAAAATCCACTTTTATTTTATTTTTGGTTTCTTTACGAACCTTAGGTTGAGTTTGAACATTTTGAGTATTCATTATCCGTGCACCTCCTTACTTTTTCTTCTGATAGAACACGTACGTTGAGAACAGTGCTGCTACCAGTCCAAGAAGCGCTATAATAACAAGGAAGTATATCCACGACATAGCGGTTGAAACGCCCAACGGATTCTTCGTGATCTTAGATGACGCATTTTCTATATAAGACATTACCGTGTTTTCCTTTGTAAACGAGTCTATAACAGTATACACTGCGTTTACCAAGATCATCGGGCTGATCATCGGGAAGGTTATCTTCCAGAATGTCTCCCAAGCGGTAGCGCCATCTATCTGTACCGACTCATAAATAGCGGGAGAGATCGATTGCAATCCGGCAAGGAATACGAGCATCTGTACGCCCGAACGGTTTACTATGTCATAAATACGGTTGATTACGTCGGTTACGTACTTCAACATTCCGTCACCTATCGTATTAGACATTCCTGAAAATAGCTTTTGAACATCAAGTGCTGAAACGATCTCCGTAGCGGCATCCTCTCCCGAACCGTCATTAATACCCTCGGTGGAGCTCATGTACGAATCGATTGCGCCTGCCTCAATAGTCTCCATAATACCTGTTGAAAGTATAACAGGAACGAAGAATATTGCACGGAACGCCGCTCTTCCCGCCATCTTTTGGTTAAGAAGAATAGCCATAAAGAGGGAGAAAAGCAATATCATAGGGATATCGAGCACCATGTCTGCAACACCTGAAAGAAGGACTCTCAAGAAGTCGTTTCCATCAACCGATGCGAAGAGTGCCTCATAGTAGACCTGCCAACCATAGAAGGATTCTACTCCCTTTTCCTTGACCACAAGGCTGGTACGGAGCGACTGATAAATTATAGGCAGATATATCATTGCAAAGCCTATAACAAATGGCAATACAAATATCCAACCCGCGCGGGCCTTCTTTTTGTCAAGAGAGGTGCCTTTTCTTTTCTTTTTCTTCACAGGAACATTAGTCTGACTTGTTTGTTCCATGTTTAAATTATCTGTCATTTATTAAGCCTCCTCTCCAAAAATTACGATATAATCGTATGCGCCTATAGTATAGTATGTTCCGCCTACGTATACCTTTACCGCATAGTTATTGAAGTTAAGAATGAATCCCTTTTCGTTTGAATACTTTTCAAACACTATTGAGTTTTTAGCTGCAGCGTACTTATCAAATCCGCTACTCGACTCGGAATTCTCTGTATCCTCCGTGGAAATAAGAATATCCTTATAGGTATTCTCCATATCAACAAGGTTTTCACTTACCTCTTTGTTCTTTGCGCTGACATAAGCCTCAAGTGCGGCATATTCATCGGCAAAATCAGTAAGAATACCTTCAAGCTCAGTAATTATTTCGGTAGGATATGCTTCATTTTCAGCAAGCTTATCGAAATTATCCTTAGCGAACTTATACATATCCGCATACTTAACACCATCTCCAAGTGCCTTAGCAACTTCAGCCTTATACTGATCATAAGCTTTCTTAAAGGTGTCAAGTGCCTCGTCATAGAAGCTCTGTCTTGTCTCAAGACGCTTCTTCGTATTCTCATTAGGATCAGCTTCAAATTCTTTCTTAGCAGTCTCGAGCTTTGCAGCCTTATCCTCAAAATCAGCAAGTGCGCCTATTTCTGGCTCCTTACCCGCTTCAACTTCTTCAGGTTTTTCGCCAAACAATGCCTTTCTGGCGAGAGTAATAGCCTCAGACTCGTAAAGAGCCTTTACAGACTTTTCATTAGGTGTATCGGACATATCTGCAATAAGTGCAAGATTTTCCTTACAGTCATACAAATACTTTCTGATGTTCTGAAGTGTAAGTCTGAGCTCTTCCTTAGAATCAGCTGCACTCTGAATTTCCTTGTTGATGGAAGCTATAAGCTGATCCGCGGAATCGTTTATTATCTCAGTTTCATCAGGTATTCTCCAACCATCTATAAACTTATGTCCTTCAATGGTGCTGGTCTGCACATCCTTAAGAGCATTATTTATATCATTGTAGCGTGCTATAAGGTCTGATACCCAAATATCATAGCGAACAGAATAATAATCACTGGTCTGCTCATTTTCTTTAAGCTTCTCTGTGTTATCGTACGAAAGGATGAACTTAAGTGAAGCACCGTTTTCGATCGCTCTGAGCATTGCGTAATCAATGTTACCTTCCATATTTATAGGCTCTCCCGCGATCTGCTTATATCCGTGGAGAACTATTCCAAGGAAAGGTACCGTAGCAGCTGAACGAGCGTGACGGCTGGAGTCGGTTGCAATGTCAGTGATATAATCAACGTATTTCCACGAATAAGCGTTTCCGTACGAGGTCATAACTTTGCTATATTCATTCTTGAGATATGCAAAGGCTTCGATGGTGAAATCCTTAGAGTCTTCACGATGGTAAGGATCTTTTTCATCAAAGTCAGACGTCAAATACTCTCCAAGTGAGGATACCGAAATACCGATAGGCTCATACTTTGTGTAGTCCTCAGAAAGCTTAGTGTAGAAATCGCTAAAGTACGCGGGAGACATTGCAAGCTCATAATAGCTTACGTATGTCTGTCTTGTCGCACTATACTCTCTCTTACTAGTATATCTTCCGTCTATAGTCTTAACTGCATGTTTCTTGAGTCTCATGCCGTCGAAAAGCTTATTGTCGGAAGCAAACACGAAATCAAAGTCAGGATATAATCCAAAGCCCTTTTCTTTTGCGTAAGCCAAAAGATCTTCAAAACTCATATCCTTCTTGACCGATCTATCCCATTTAATGCCTGTGGGCACAAGGTCAGTATTCAAACCGCCCTTGGAATATCCGGTAAGTATGAAATTGATGTTTGACACATCATTCTCAGCAAGCTCGTCGTACATCTTTGTAATATCCTTAAAGCTTGTAAGAGGCTTCATTGAATTATAAGGAATAGAAAGGAATTTCTCTGTAGTTTCAATAGCACCAAAGGTTTCTATGTAAAGCGGAATATCGTCTTTTACATCACTATCAACAAGTGGCACAAGAACTTCCTTAGCTATCAAATAATCTCTGTATGCCTTAGCCATACCCACATACGACGTCTCGTAATATTTCTCGTGATCTTTGGGATTTTCTATACCTGCATCACTGTGGTCTGTAAGCATCTTGTATCGAATAGTAAAGTTTCCTGTATACTTTCTGGGGGAAACAACTGTCCAGATGCTGTCTCCGGCTACCGAAATAGCACTGGAGAGCTCATATTCATCATACGGTCTTGGATTGACCTGCATTCTTACCGAATTGTACTCGGGACTGTGGAATGAGCAAAGTGTCATCATTGCGTCGCCTTCTTCGACGATAGCAACAAATCCTCTCTTGTTTTCTACTCCGTCAGCATCGACCGAGGTCTCTGTCAATCCGTATACAGGATAGCGAACTATTTCGTTATGAGGAGCTCCTGTACCTATGTTATAATATGCGAAATCTTCGCCATAAACAGTACCGTAGAAATATGTGGAACCGCCTCTTGCCGCAAGCTCTTCAAAATCGAAGAGTGCACCAGATCCATCAGGGAAGAAGGTGTAACCCGAATTGGGGTTTGCAGCTGCTCCCATGAAAGGAAGTATTTCGATAGTCTCTAGTCTGTAAATACTCTCGTCAAAGCGAATTCCGCTCGCAGGTAATCTTACAGACAGACCATCTGCGTCGATCGTATATTCAAGCGCTATTTTAAAGAGCGCCTCGTTCTTATCCTCAGGTGTATAGTTGAGCTTCAAATGCTCAGAGTCAAGCTCTTCGTACGTATAGTCGGGGCAATATTTTTTGATTACACCTTCTATAGCCTTATACTCCTTCTTTGTAACACCGGTAAAGATGTACACAGGACCGTCTGCGGTCATAGGGTATTTTTTAAGGAAGTCTTCTTTCTGCTGCTCTGCAACCTCAGGATTCTTTTCGAATTTCTTAACGTGAGCCTCTAGGTCTCTGAGTTCGAAGAAGTTTTCTATAAGGCTCTTTTCATATTTTGATGCCTCAGATTCCTCTCCGCAAATTATACCCTTGATCTCTTTCTCAAATTTATCCTTAGAAATTCTTTCCGGAACAAGGTATCTTGTATCGACACGTCCAATAGAATACTCTACTCTGACACCGTTTTTGATATACTTAGTTGTTATCTGGCTGGGAAGAATATTCTTTGTATCAATATTCAAGCTACCGCTCATTGCGGCATGCTGATAGCTGAAATACTTTCCTGAAGTATTGCTGTTACTTGTGTCGACATACTTTATGATGAACTGTGAAAGGTATTCAGCCTTTTCCTCTTCTGTTAGAGCATCATTTGCTCCAACATCATAGGGATTGGTAAACAGAACCTCTCCTGTATCAACATGCTGTACTGCGACCTCTCCGCTGTATTCATCTACATACAAGCGGTATCCATCTTGCTCCAGACGGAGATCCATTATCTCAAGCTTTTCCTCGGCCGTATCGACAAGTTCTGATTCAGGATTCTTATAATCAGATCTACCTGTCATATAGTCCATAGTAGGAGCAGATTTGCTGGTATTGTATTCGTAAGCCGTTGTGGAAGCAGGTGTTCCCTCAGATTCAGCCGCGCTTATAACCAATGACGCAGAGCCAAGCAACATAAGAACTGCTAGGAAAGTCGATATTATTCTTTTTATCATATTAAATTACATCTCCTTTCTTTACATCCTGTACCGTAGCTCTGTAACGATGTTGGTAACAAAGCCGACAAGCTTTCCGAGAAGCGTGGAAAACAGAATTGCCAAAAACATAATAAATATCATTGCTACGATCGTTCCGAGCGTAGTAATAACGTTCTTTCCTATGGAATAATCGTGTGTTACCATCATTCCAAAGAAGAGGAGCAATCCAAGCCAAACAAATCCAAGTGTTGATACGAAAGATACCATCTTCAACTCGGATGCTACCACAAAGTTAGAAGCTATAGTTGCGGGGATTATCATGAGAATAGCAGGAGTCAACGAGTATGTTGTTGCTATGTAGATATCCTTAAAGCTTCCTTCTCCGTCAAAGAGTGTCGTAAGACACCAGTTACCGATTATCCAAAGTGCCAAG
>SVSF01000071.1 GCA_015064425.1 Oscillospiraceae bacterium
TCTTTTTTCTTCGTAGAAAACTTTTCGTCTGTATTTTGGCGCAAACACAATATGGTACTTGCAATCCCATTTTGTATGTGCTAAACTACTTGTGTCTATGTGCTCTTTTTTCATAGATAAATCCTCCGTTTGTGTTTTTCAGACGACTGGCAGGTCTTCTTTATTATACACAACCGGAGGTTTTTTTCATCGGTTAACCTTTACTGAACCACGCGACTATCGCGTGGTTTTCTTTGGACAAAAAGAACGGTTGGCTTTTACACCAACCGTTACCATGTTAAAAGGAGTCTTTTAATATGAAAACTTTATTGATTTTATGTTAGCACAGAGAACCGTTCCCTTGTGCTAAAAGTATAGAATTTATTTTTTCCTACTATACATAAACAATTTAATATCACATATAACCATCATAATAACCCGAATTAGTTCTGGTAAAAATCCAATTATCACTGAGGATATCAGATGCCACTTAACAAAAGATTCAACCAAATACCAATCCATAATATAAACCATTGCAAGCCAGGGAATCGCTAATATCATGAGATATGTATATATCTTTTTTGTGTAATAGAAATAATACCGTTCTTCTTTTGCAGGTGTATATCCATCATTTTTTCTTCTTGGTTTAATATACTTGTATTTATCTAACATCATCAACAAAAATCTGTTTGTCGGAGTATCATTCTTTCTAAGTTTTGAAAAAGAATAGAAATACAAAGAACGACTTTCTGCTTTTTCAAAAAAATGAAAACACGAAGAAAAACTTACATATAAAACAATAATTATCCATATAAAATCCCGCATCACTTACTCCTTACAACGTTTTCGTAAATATCGTCCATTATACAAATGTTAAATTCATCTTCCAATGTTTTATATGCATATTCGCCCAATGTTTCTTTATAGATAGAATCATAGTAAGCAGTAACCCTTGTTATAGACTTTTTTGCATATTTTTTATTCGCTCGCCGCATTTCTTTAGAAATGGTTTTTTCCTGCAATTCGAGTGCTGAAGCAAGTTTACTCCCCTTTACTAGCAAGCCATCACTATTATTAAAATTATTAAACGCGACACCTGTTGCAGCAGCATACATAACATCTATACTATCCACTTCATTAACCACACCATCATCCAAAACATCTTCCATATAGATTTCTCCAACATTTATTACGGCGTTTCCTGCTGCAACTAACGGAGCACGAAGTGTACTTGCTCCTAATGCTCCTGAAACTGCACCAGATATAGTATTAACTAAAAATCCGTTAGCTGCTCCGTCAATGCCATTTTCAATGTACCCAGAAACGGCACCAACGCCTCCGCCAATTGCCCCACCAACAGCTGCTGCACTAGCGATAACCGCCGTAGCTGTGCCTGCTGTTGCTACAGAAACAACCGCTAAAGTAGCAATAACAGCAACGCCGGCGGCAATCTTTAATGCATTTTGCCACCATTTTGCAAGACCAAACGGATCTGTAAATGAAACAGGGTTACCATTGACGTAGGAATAACGATTAAGTGATGTGGAATCCGAAATTTCACCTGCAACGATATCCGCATTGATGAATCGCTTCATATTGGGCGAATAGTAACGTGCTCTCATATATATGAGTCCGTTCTGCTCAGTACGCTAAAACATCCTTATGAGAAGTAGCGTAATCCAAGCTTCTTTTTTCACTTCATCTCTTCGTTCGAAACTATTTGCTTTGCCCAACTGTCGTTTTTGAGCAACACCATACCCAATATACATTTCAGAGCTTCTATACCCTGACATAATATATAAAGCCAATATATATCAAGCCCTGTAAAGTATGTCATAACATATGAAAAAGGCATTACTATTACCCACATATATATACTGTCAAAAAGAAGGGTTATGGCAACCTTACCGCCGGTACGCATGGTAAAATATGCAGCATGGGCATAAGCAACAAAAGGCATCATAAGAGATGAGAAAATTATCATAAATACCGCAAGCGTACGGACAGAAGGCTCCGTTTTGTATATAAGAGAAAACGGATACGCTGTAAGTATTTGTATTATTCCCATTGCCGATGCACAGGCTATTGAGAACGCGATCATCTTCTTATCGGTAGATTTCGCCTCATCTATCTTGCCTGCTCCTAGAAGATTTCCCACTACGATAGCAATAGCGCTGCCCAAAGACAGATATACCACGTTAAAAAGATTTACTATAGTCGTAGTTATGTTCTGCGCAGCCACAACATCAAGTCCTCTTGTTGAATAGCACTGATTCCTTAGGGTAATCGAAAGCGCCCAGAAAACCTCATTCAGTATAAGAGGCATACCCTTTTTCAATATTATCGCCACAAGAGATGCAGGTATTCTGAACCTTCTGTATACCCCCTTCAGAAATACATATTTTTCTGTTCTACCGTGCCCGCACAAAAGGAGTATAAAAAGCTCAACATATCTTGAAATAACTGTTGCAATAGCAGCTCCTTTTACACCTAAGGCAGGAAACCCGAGTAGTCCGAAGATAAGTATAAGGTTAAATACAAAGTTTGTAACAACCGCCGAAATACTTGCAATCATCGGCATAAGGGTCTCTCCGGTCTCCCTGAACGTGGTTGCATATGCGCAAGATATTGCATACGGCATAAGACCGACCAACATAACGGCAAGATATTCCTTACCGTATTTCAAAGTAAGTGCTATATCGCCTTTAACGTTTTCTCCATACAAAAAAAGCGAAATAAGTTGATCGTCCAGTGCTGCAAAAGCGATTATACCTATAGCAGCGGCACATATATTCAGAATTATTTTAAACCTGAAGGTATGTCTTACACCTTCGTTATTTCCAAGTCCGTGGTACTGTGCAGTAAAAATTCCCGCAGCAGCCAAAGATCCGAAGATAAGCAGATAAAAAATAAAAATAAACTGATTGACTATGGATACCGCAGACATGGCTTCCGTACCCATCTGACCAACCATTATATTATCGAGTAAGCTTACAAAATTGGTAATACCTTGCTGTATTATTATCGGCACGGATACCGCAAGCACATTCTTATAAAATTTTCTATCTCCTATATAATCTTTAAGCATTGTGCTGTCTCCCAAAATTATGATACAAACTCATTTATATCATAATAAATATTGCATTTCAATAGAATAGTAAAAAAAACAAAAACTTATATAAAAAATATTTTTTTCTTATTGACAATTATTGCTTTTGGTGCTATAATAATCAACGTCCTTACGAGGATACCCGTTTGATACGGGCCATTAGCTCAGTTGGTTAGAGCTACCGGCTCATAACCGGTCGGTCCGGGGTTCGAGTCCCTGATGGCCCACCAGAAATTAACAAGCTTCAACAGAAGCTTGTTTTTTTTACTTACGTGAGGTGATCATATGCCGTTGCAGATAATACGACAGGATATAACAAAAATGAAAGTCGATGCAATCGTAAATACGACCAACAGTGAAATGGTTGGGTATAGCGGTGTAGATCTTGCAGTTCATACGGCAGCAGGTTCAATGCTGGATGTTGAGTGCGCAAAAATCGCTCCGCTAAGTCTGGGCTCCGCAAAAATAACGAAGGGATACAAGCTTGACGCCAAATATATAATCCATACCTCAGGACCTGAATGGCACGGTGGTCTTGCCGGAGAAAGCATCATCCTCAGATCCTGCTACGTTGAATGCCTCAAGCTTGCAGTAAAGCATAAATGCAATTCCGTTGCATTCCCGCTCATATCTTCGGGAGTATACGGCTATCCTAAAGACCAGGTGCTCAAGTTTGCCATACAAGTCATAACCGAATTCTTGTTTGATCATGAGCTCACAGTATACATTTGTGTGTTCGACCGCAAGTCCTATGAATTCAGCAAAAAGCTTTTTACGGAAATAAATGAGTTCATAGATGACAAATACACGGAAGAGCATAAGGAAAACCGTGTTGAGGAATATAAAACCTTGGAATCGGAACTTCAGTCTTTTGCACGAGAACGTTCTGAACCATCCCCTTTTGGTACGGTCTCAACAATGTCCGCCCCCTCTGTATGCCGAACCGCACAAAGTAAAGAGCATAGTCTGAAGGAGTATATGAAGACCCTTGATAAGCCTTTTGCTTACAGACTTTTCGATCTTATTGACGAATGCGGTATGACAGACGTAGAATGCTACAAAAAAGCCAATGTGGATAAAAAAACTTTTTCAAAAATAAAATGCAACCCCAAGACCTACAAGCCCTCAAAGCAAACCGCCGTTGCTTTTGCAATAGCTTTAAAGCTTGATCTTGCACGTACTCAGGAACTTCTTGCATCTGCGGGATTGACTCTTTCTACCAGCTTCACTTTCGACAAAATAATCATTTATTTCATACAAAAAGGGATCTACGATATTTTTGAGATAAATGAAGCCCTATTCGAATTTGACCAGGTACTTTTGGGAGTGTAGAGTATAAAAGAAGGATTCTACTGACAATAATCTCCTTAATACCGAAAATAATGTGATTGCGGCTTGAGCCGGCAATCACATTATTTTTTATAATTACACCTTGTAAGTCACGAATTAATTTGTTATAATTTTTACGAATATTCGGAATTATTCCGTCAAATTACTTATGAGGTGCCATAATGACTATACAGTTCAGAACCTTTTCATTTGAAGTGGTTGATGAGAAAATAATTATGTCCGACTGCGGCAAATTTAAAAACTGCGGGAAATTCGGATTTGTCGAAGCGCAGCTTGCAGGCGGCAACAAGATCTCCCATGCAGGAGTAAAAATGATAGGTTCATCAGAGGGCTCTGCTCTGCGTTACGTTTCCCATGAGCTTGAAGATGACCATCTCTCTATCATTCAGGAGTCTTCGAAGATCCGTGCGAGCACCGTATTCACAGGATACAAAGACACAAATACGGTAAGGGTATATACCGAGGTCACTAATATATCCGATGAAACAATAACTCTTGAGGAGCTCTCATCTATAGTATTAGGAGGTCTTTCCGTACGCGGATACACCTGTCCTGACGGACTTTATATAACCAAATTCATACAGAGTCATCATGCCGAATGCCAACCTCGCCGACTCTCTTTTTACGATCTGGGATTCCTAAACGATCCCGCACAGCCTATGGGACAGAAGCGCATATCCTTTGCCAATGTCGGCTCCTGGTCTACCAAGGAAGAACTGCCTTATGCTATTATCGAGAATACAGAGCTCTCTCAGCATCTTATGTTCCAGATAGAAAGCGCATCCTCCTGGTATTATGAAATATCCGGAAGAGAAAAAGATATGTATCTCTATCTCGGAGGAGCAAACAGCACCTTTGGAGGATGGAGTAAGGATCTTTTGCCCGGCGAGTCCTATAGAAGCCTTAACGTTGCTATTGCTTTCGGAGAAGATCTTAACGAAGTCGTCGGAGAGATGACAAAGTACAGAAGACATATCTCAGGACTCTGCGGACCCGACAGCTCACTTCCGACAATATTTAACGAATATATGCATCTTTCATGGAACGATCCTTCCGAAGCCACAACGAAAATATACGCCCCCGCAGTTGCTAAAACAGGAGCAAAATACTATGTTATAGACTGCGGATGGCATGACGAGGTACCGGGAGACATAGTTTTTAACTACGTAGGTAAATGGGAGGAAAGCAAATGCAGATTCCCAAGCGGTGTCAAAGCAACTACCGACTTTATTCGCTCCCTTGGTATGAAAGCGGGTCTCTGGATAGAGCCTGAGGTAGTAGGCGTAGAATGTAAGGAAATGATAGAGTTCTACGGAGATGAATGCTTCTACCGACGTCACGGAAAAAAGATACTTATAGACAACCGATATTTTCTTGATTACCGCCACCCCAAAGTTATATCACATATGACAGAAGTAATAAGACGAATGGTAGAGGATTACGGCGCTGACTATATAAAGTTCGACTATAACCAGGATGTTGGTGTAGGTACCGACTACCAATGTACAAGTCCGGGAGAAGGTCTTGAACTTTGTGTAAATGCATTCTTCGATTGGCTTGAATCCATCAAAAAAAAGTTCCCGAATGTAATATTCGAAGGATGTGCATCAGGCGGAATGAGAATAGACTACAAGAGCCTTTCAAGCTTTTCTCTTGTATCTACCTCCGATCAGACCAACTTTACAAAGTACCCATATATTGCAGGCAATATACTTTCAGCAGTAATTCCTGAGCAGGCGGCAGTATGGTCGTATCCTACGGGTCACTGCAAAAAGGATGGAGTTAATTCGCCCCAAATAATTATAAATATGGTAAATAGTCTCTTGGGAAGACTTCACCTTGCAAGTCACCTTGAGTGGATGAACAAGGAACAGCTTGGTTTAGTTGCCGAGGGAATACAGGTATATAACAATATAGCGGAATACAAGCACAAAGCGCTTCCATATTTTCCAAAAGGATTTACTGAATTCGGAAAGCCCACCGTTGTCTCGGGCCTGAAACACGAAAAAGAGATATACCTTGCAGTATGGAATCTTCTCGGAGCAGACGAGGAAGTAATAAAGCTCTGTGACGACATAGAAACAGCCGAAATAGTCTACCCCTTCGTAGCTAACTCCGAACTCAGAACCGATGGCGATACTTTGACTGTAGTCTTCAATGAAGAAAGATGCGCCTCTTTTATAAAGATCACACTTAAATAACAATTGTGCCGTACTAGCAAGTACGGCACTTTTTATCCCCAAAAACAATAATTTCAAAAAAAATATGTCAAAAATGAGACTTTTTTACATTATGTTTTTTTATACATAAAGCAATCTTTTATCAAAATTCACATTTTATGTTAATTTTTTCATCCTTTTTCATAAGCATTATAGTTTATTTTATGCATTTTGCATATTTTAATCGTTGCTTTTTTGACATGAATGTAGAAAATTTACGAATATAATGTTAGTAGCTAACATTTTCTTGCCGAAAAGTACTTCATTTGTTATAATAAATTATCCCAAATAATACAATGGAGGGTCAATATGACAAATTATTTTGTTTTACTCACCTTCTTGTGCTCCGCAGCAGCGCTTATCTTCGCTCTTCTTATGGCGAAAAGAGTACTCCGTGAGCCCGAAGGTACTCCGACAATGGTAAAAATTGCAAAATCTATACGTGTCGGTGCAAGTGCTTATTTAAAACGTCAGTATAGGGTAGTTATCGTTTTCTTCGGATGTATGTTTATTGTATTCGGAGTAATGGCACTCCTTAAACTTATAACCCCTTACACGCCTTTCGCGTTCCTTACCGGCGGTATCTTCTCCGCGCTGTCCGGATTCATTGGAATGAAGATCGCTACCAATGCCAATGCACGTTGTGCAAATGCATGCCAGGGCAGTCTTAACAAGGGTCTCAGAGTTGCTTTCTCCGCAGGTTCAGTTATGGGATTTGTCGTAGTAGGTCTCGGACTTTTTGATATTTCTCTTTGGTACACTCTCCTCAGATTTGTATTCAAGTGCACTCTCCCCGAGATTACCACGGCTATGATCACCTTCGGTATGGGGGCTTCCTCTATGGCTCTTTTTGCAAGAGTAGGCGGAGGTATCTATACAAAGGCTGCAGACGTTGGTGCTGACCTTGTAGGTAAGGTAGAGATAGGTCTTCCAGAAGACGACCCCAGAAACCCTGCAGTTATTGCCGATAATGTAGGCGACAACGTAGGAGACGTTGCCGGTATGGGTGCGGATCTTTACGAATCCTATGTAGGATCTATTCTTTCTTCTATGGCACTCGGTGTAGCAGCATTCAACGTAGAAACATCACAGATAAAGGCGCTCGCTCTTCCAGCTATTATTGCAGGTCTCGGAGTTATCTGTTCTTTGATAGGTTCCTTCTTTGTAAAGACAAAGGAAAATACCTCTCAAAAAGCCCTCCTTGCTTCCCTCAGAAGAGGAACAAACATAGCAGCTATTCTTAATGCAATAGCTTGTCTCGTTCTTATTCTTCTCTGGAAGGATACACTTGGATTTAACCTTTACTTCTCTATCCTTTCAGGTCTTGTTGCCGGTGTTCTTATCGGTCTCTGTACCGAATATTATACTTCCGATACATACAAACCTACTCAAAAGCTTGCAGGTAAATCGGAAACCGGTTCCGCAACCGTTATAATCGGCGGTCTCGGACTTGGTATGCTTTCCACTGCTGCTCCCGTTATCATCGTTGCTGTTTGTATTCTTTGTGCATATGGCTTCGCAGGCGGATTCAGCGGCGCTGAAAATCAGGTACAGCTCGGTCTTTACGGTGTTGCTATCGCAGCCGTAGGTATGCTTTCAACTCTCGGTATCACTCTTGCAACCGATGCTTACGGTCCTGTTGCGGATAACGCAGGCGGTATCGCTGAAATGGCAGGACTTGATTCCGAAGTTCGTGAACGTACAGATGCTCTCGACTCTCTCGGAAATACTACTGCCGCTACCGGTAAGGGCTTTGCCATCGGTTCTGCTGCTCTTACAGCTCTCGCACTTATCGCATCTTACATAGATCAGCTTAAAACCCTCGGCGTTGAGACTATCGATATGAGCGTTATGAATCCCACAGTTCTCGTAGGCCTCTTCATAGGTGCTTGTCTGCCATTCATTTTCGCGGCTCTCACTATCGAATCTGTTGGACGTGCGGCTCAAAGCATCGTTGTTGAAGTAAGACGTCAGTTCAAGGAGATCGTAGGCCTCAGCGAAGGAAAATGCGACCCCGACTACGCAAACTGCATCGGTCTCTGCACAAAAGCAAGCCTCAAAGAGATGATAGCACCTACTATCCTCGCTATCGTAGCTCCCGTTGCAACAGGACTCATCCTCGGTTATACAGGCGTTATCGGTATGCTTTGCGGTTCTACCATCACGGGCTTCCTCCTTGCAATCTTCATGTCAAACTCCGGCGGAGCTTGGGATAATGCCAAGAAGTACATTGAAAGCGGTGTACACGGCGGCAAGGGCTCAGACGCTCACAAAGCGACAGTTGTTGGTGATACCGTGGGCGACCCCTTAAAGGATACTTCCGGTCCTTCTATCAACATACTAATCAAGCTTCTTTCTATCGTATCTCTCGTCTTTGCAAATCTTGTTATCAATTATCATCTTTTTGGATAAGACAGATACGTTTTAAAAATCGCACCAAACGGTGCGATTTTTTATTTTTTAGTAACAATAAAAAAATCTCGGTAAGAGACGGTTCAGGTTATCTGAATATACAGAGAGGTAAAATACCCTCATGAAATTATATATTTAGTACCAACTGCATCAAAAGTGGAAACTCCAAAGCCAGTTGACACTACTTTCCGCAGTACCAAATATATTCTCCAGGATGGGTAGCGGTAGC
>SVSF01000072.1 GCA_015064425.1 Oscillospiraceae bacterium
CACTTGAAACTATCGAGTATAAGGATGACGTAAAGCTTGTTATCAAGCACAAAGAATTTGAGCCTGAGATGAGAAAATATCCTACACCCGAAGAAGCAGAGCAGGACGTTATTGCCGCAAGACAGCTTTTTGAAGATCTTAAGGCAAAAGGAGACTACATTCCCATGCGTAACGCGGAACTTAACCTCTTCGGAAGAGAAAATATTCTCGTATATGCAAAGCTTGCACAAGAAGGCTACCGTAGCGGCGAGCTCCCCTGTGAGATCATGACAGTAGCTATCGATGATACCTTTATTGCAGGTATCCAGGGCGAACTTTTTGTTGATTGGGATCTCGCAATAAAGGAAGCATCCCCCTATAAGAAGACCTTCGTATTCTCTGTTACCAACGGTGCTATGCCCGGTTACGCATATACTCATCAGGCAGCTGTTGAGGGCGGATATGAGGTTGGTACTTCTATGCTTACTGAACGCCACGGACAGACTGTGGTAGATTATATAAAGGAGATGTTCTAATGTTTAAATTTGATCCCGCACCTTTTGTGCCCTATAAGAACAAAGAAGTGCTTGAACGTTGCAGAAACATCAAGCCTGAAGATATGGAAAAGAGCCCCGAAGGCTCTAAGATGAAGATCCACATCGTTGACAGCGTTGGCGAGATCTGGATCGGTGATATGGTTGCACGTATCGTACGTTCTGACCTTCTCGATGAGAAGCTTACAATGATACTTCCCAACCCCTGTCCCGTTGACTATTCTTCTGTTGCTGAAGCTATTAACCGTCTCGGTGTAAATTGCCGCAACGTACATATTTTTACTATGGATGAGTGGGCAGATCAGGATGGAAATATTGCTCCTTTGGACTACAAGGCAGGCTTCGCACATTCTTGCTTCGAATATTTCGTTAACAGAATCGACGAAAAGCTACGTATGCCAATTTCCAACTTTAACCATCCTACAACGGCAAATATCAAGGATTATTCCAAGCTTATCACCGAGTGCGGCGAGGGCGGAGCTGATATTTGTTACTCCGGTCCCGGTTGGACAGGTCACCTTGCATTTATTGATCCCGATACTCCTGAATTTGGAACAGACAGTCTTGAGGACTTTATAAATATGGATGCAAGAGTCGTAACTCTCAATCCTATGACAATACTTCAAAATTCTCTCCACGGCACATTTGGATGCTCGGGCGATATCGCAAACGTACCTCCTAAGGCAGCTACTATCGGTCCTGCTGACGCTAAGAGAGCGAAGAACCGTTTCGAAATGCACGCTATTACACATGGCGGATCTTATGCAACATTCCAGAGAATGATCTCCCGTCTCGTTCTTTACGGAGAGGTTACTCCTCAGGTTCCTTCTTCTATCCTTCAGCTGTGGGATACTGATGCATACGTAAGCAAGCTTATTGCGGCTCCTTTTGGATGCGATGAATTGGTAGGTTATTAATTATGGGAAAATATGCAGTCTTTGCCCGCGTTGTATTAACGGACAGAGTCATCGAAGACGGTGCAGTAGTTGTTGACGGTGAACGTATAGCATACGTTGGCCCTGCCAAGGATGCCCCCGCTTCGGAAGAGATTATGCATTATGAGGATAAATACCTTGTTCCCGGGTACATAGATATCCATTGTCATGCTTCTTTGGTAGATTTCTGCCATGAAGAACCTGAAAAGGTTGCTGAATACCATCTTTCCCATGGTACTGTCGGAATGCTTCATACCATATACAGAAACATTCCTCATGATGAGATGCTTAAAGGAATAGGCAAGATTAAAGAAGCTATGAAAACTCATAAAAACATTTTGGGTGTGCATCTTGAAGGACCGTATCTCAATCCTATGTACGGTACTGGAAGTGGATGCGAGGGAGATCTCCCTGATCCCGAAAAATACCGTGAACTTATTGCAACGGGAATTATTAAGCAGTGGACCTATGCTCCGGAGGTTGCGGGATCCAGAGAATTCTGCCGTGATATTGCAATGGCAGGAATTGCTCCCGCTATCGGACATACAAAGGCTTCTCCCGAAGAAGTACATCAAGCGGAACTTGACGGAGCAACTATTGTGACACACCTTTTTGATGCTACCGGATGCGCTATTGATCCTACTTCTGTTGGTGGAACTAAGGAAGTTAACTTTGATAACGCGGTTCTTGCAAGTGATAAGTTCTTCTATGAGGTAATTTGCGATAAAAAGGGTATTCACGTAAGACCCGATAATATTAAACTTGCTATCAAGGCAGGGGGAATCGACCGTATCGTTGGAATAACAGACAGTTATAAAGGCCCTCTGGATGACGAAGATGCCGATATTCTCTTTATTAACGGAGAACTTAGCGGCAGTAAGCTGACTATGGATATAGTTGCTAAGAATTTCAGAGCACTTGGACTCTCTATACCCGACGTTTACAAGGTAACGGCGCTTAACCCCGCAAACTCTATCAAGATGGGCGATGAGCTTGGAAGCATTGCTGTAGGTAAGCTTGCAAGAATGCTTGTCGTAAATGAAAATCTTGATATTCAAAAAATTCTGATTTAACTTTGCATACAGAAATGCAAATTAAAAATATTTTATGAGGTACAAATACTATGGCACACAAGTATCATGAACACATTACAAAAGAAGAATTTTGCAAAATGGTTGACCATGCTTGCCTTCGTCAGTGCAACACCAAGGAATACCTTGACAAGTGCATCGACGAGTGCATCAAGTACGGTTTCACACTTTGCTGCTTCGGATGCGATGTAGCATACGCTAAGTCCAGAATGGGCGAAGGCGCAAGCATCTGTCCTGTTATCGGTTATCCTATGGGTAACGGCACAACAGCTTCCAAGATCTTCGAGTCTCTCGACGCTATCGACAACGGTGCTACAGAGCTTGACCACGTAATCAACCTCAGCCGTCTTCTCAGCGACGACTTTGACTACGTTCTTAACGAGTGCAAGGCTATCGTTAACGCAGTTCGCGCTAAGGATCCCACAGTTAAGGTTAAGTTCATCATCGAGGTTTACTGGCTCGACGATCCTAAGTATCTTGAAAAGGCATGCGAACTCGTTATCGCTTCCGGCGCTGACTACGTTAAGCAGGCTACCGGCTATGCTCCCGACCCCTATCACAACACATGCGGTCTTGAGAATATGGCTAAGCTTCGTGAGATCTGCGGCGACAGAATCCTTCTTAAGAGCGCAGGTGTTCCCGACAATCTCGAACAGTGCATCGAAATGTACAAGGACTACAACATCACCAAGTTCGGCGGTCAGTTCATTGACTGGATCGAAGCTAAGGATGATGAATGGTGGGCAGCACAGTAATTTAAATTACATAAGTGCAGAAAAAGGAGACTTTCAAAGTCTCCTTTTTTGCTTGGTATTATATAGATGCTTCAGCTATCATAGCGTTTATTTTTTCTCTTAGATCCAGAATATAGTTCGATGACATCGGATATTGTGAAAAACTTATTTTTTCTTTTAGATTTCCTTCTATCGCCTCAATAACAGCATCTCTTCCGCAAAGCTCTTCTGCTAAAGAAAGCGCTCTCGTATCCTGAATAGCTTCTTTCATATAAACGAGGCGAAGAGATGGAAGTGCCCTTCCGTCTGATGCCGGATAAACAAGGAAGGGGTCTCCCGCGGGTACGGCCATATCTCCGTCATTACAGATATACGGGTTGATATGTTTGATTGAAAGCATTGAGTTATAGAAGTTATATCCCCAATGTAAGAATCCCTTTATATTATATTTGTAGAATTGTGTTCCGATTATTCTCGTGCGGTACGAGGGCATAGCAATAAAGCAATTTGCAACATCTGTGTTCTGAGCGCAACAGAAATATGTCCAAAGTTCGGGTATGTTCGCAGCACGAAAAGGTTCGATGGCATTAGTAGCGGGAATGGGATGTTCTACTGCTCCGTTTTCATACAGAGAGAGATCCGATAGGGCGTCTATTATTTTATATTCGCCAATATAAGGCTTTATTGCTTTGCATATTTCACAGTATCTATCGCACTGCTCTCCGTTAGGTTCATCGGAAGCATGGAAGAAACAGTTATCTTTGCTGAGTCCCAATAAAGCAAGGTGAGGACATAAGTTCGTAAGGAAATTCTTGAGAAAATCCTTGTATTCCACTCCCAAAGAATCGGTATCCCATCCGAAGATCTGCTTGTATTCTCCGTCAACGTATGCCATTATTTTAGGCGCATTTTTTGCGCCCCACTGCGTGAAGAGATGGGACATCTCCCAATATTTATAGCCGCACCGTTTCGATATTTCTATCCATCGGTCAAGACGGTCAAAACCGAAAGACCATTCACCATTATTGATATATACGTCTATAAGCTGAGTCGTAGTGCGTTCTCCTCCTATTTCGGTATCAAGAGGAACTGTGAACAATGGGGTGAGGATCATATTGATTCCGCTATCCGTTGCAAGACTCATAAAGTTTTCTATAATTCTCCAATGTTCTTCTCCAAATACGGGGACATTATAATAGTCGGCAAGACAGTCGGAATAGAACCATTCGGTATAGATGAGTTTCTGCTCGGGAAGTATGGCGGGTATAACTGTAAGTCTGAATTCCGAACAGAAGAGCTCGTTTTCGTCGCTATCCGATAAAAAGGATATTTTTATGGGATATTCTCCTCCGCTAAAATAAGAGGGAACCGAAACCTTAACAAAAACGGATCTGAGGGTATGTGAGCTTATGACCGCTCTTTCGTTTATCTCCATGGGGATGAGAACGTCCGGATACATTCCGGGATCCCGGCTCAGATAGTTTTCGTCTCTGCAAAACTTGTACATAGGGTATCTTACCGGTACGTTTTCCACGCTGAAGAGTTCTATGTTATCTTTTAGCGGAGATTCTATCTTAATTTTTGCTGTGATCCTTCTGTCAAAAGCTGAAGTTGTACCTTTGAAAACTATCTGATAAAAGAAAGTTTCTCCTTTTAAAGCAGTAGCAACGTTTTTTTCTTTCAGAGAATCTATATCCGTATTCCAGAAACATTTTATCTGAGAACTTAGTGTCTTAAACTGTATGTTTCCCATTTATAACACCTCCGTTTTTTATATTGTATCATAATAATATTTGCCGGTAAAGCCCTGTCTGAAAAAATCCGTATTGACGAAAGTGTTTTTGTGAACTATAATAAAAACATAATATATGCGGAGAAGAATGTATGAGAAAAAAGATAGCTATAATAACAGGTGCATCAAGCGGTATCGGTAAGCAATTTGCACTTAAATTAAAAGATCACGGAAACTACGATGAAGTATGGGCTATTGCCAGAAATGCAGAAAGACTTGCTGCACTCAGGGACGAGCTTCCGTTCCCCGTAAAGACCTTATCTGTTGATCTGACGAAAAGTGAAAGTATAGATGAGCTTAAAAAGATCTTGGCAGAGGAAGACCCTTTGATATCTCTTCTTATAAACTGCAGCGGATACGGTAAGTTTGAAGCCATGGCAGCTCTGACTTTTGAAGAGAATGTGGGTATGATAGATCTTAACTGCCGTGCTTTAACAGAGATGACCTACATCTCACTTCCTTATATGGAAGAAGGAAGCGAGATAGTCAACATAGCATCAGTCGCTGCATTTCAGCCTATCCCGTATATCAATGTATACGGAGCTACAAAAGCATATGTGTTAAGTTTTTCAAGAGCGCTTAACAGAGAGTTGAAGGGAAGAGGCATAAGAAGTTTTGCCGTATGTCCTTTCTGGACCAAGACAGCATTTTTTGACAGAGCTGTAAATGAAGAAAAAGAGGCAGTGGTAAAAAAATATGCAGCAATGTATGAGCCTGAATACATTGTTGATTATGCTTGGAAAGCAATGAAGAACAAGAACAAGGACTATTGCATTCCCGGTCTTATCGCGAAAATGCAGGTCTTTATGGTAAAGATACTGCCGCACAAGCTTATTATGAGCATATGGCAGAGTCAGCAAAAGCTTAAATAAAAAGATACCCGCCGTTTTCAAACGGCGGGTGATTTTTATTTGTAAGAGATGTTTACGTTTTCACTGCAGAAATCAAGCCATTCCGCATCGGTATATGCGTAGCCTAAATATCTTATTCCACCATATCCTAGACCGCTTATATGTTTATCTGTGCCATGAAGCACTTTTTTTGATCTCAAAGAATATGATGAGAAATAGTACAGAGGCGTTGTGCAATAATTTTCCATTATGCCTCTTTCTATTGCAGCAAGTATGCGGAGCTTTACAGAAGGATCGCTGTTTGCATATTCTCCGGTTGTAAGAGCAACGTACCATTCATAATATGTCTTTAATGTATCGTCTCCGTTTATATTTATTATCAGAGTTTCAACTGTGGGTAAAAAGCCGTATTCGAACAGTATATCGGGATCACAGAAGGATTTAACGGTATTATACATATTAACTACGGAGCCTCTCGTTGTGGACATGATTATTTCGAACTGTCCGTCTCGGGCGTGGCTGTAATATTCGGGGTCTACAGTAAGCTTAAACTTTATTCTTCCTTCCAGAGCCGTGCCCTTGCTTGCCTCATTTATGGAATCAGCAACAAAATTAACTATTTTTGAATATGCCGCATCGGAATTATATACGAGAAATTCAAGTTCGACAGTATCGCCTTCTTTTATATCTCCGGCTTCGGCAGCGATTCTGTAAGCACTGTCAAACAGATCTGCGGCGAGAGCTTTATTATAGGTGTTTATTTCCGATTCTTCATTTACGTCATAGAAAAGACACATGGAGCTTATAGCTGTGTCGGTCTCTCTGAAAGGTACTCCTGTTGATAAGTCGTGACTGTAATACGGACTGAACAGGGCGTATGCCGGTACTCCGGTAGGAGCACACTGATTACAGAACTTTGTACGGTCAAGCGAAAAGCTTATAGCTTTTCTGAAATCGTCATAAGCCATTATGGTCTTATTTATTCCGTCGCCGGCTATTATTTCTCTTATTTTCAAAGCATCCTTATCACTATTGAAAGTAAGCCTTGAGGTATAGGATTCGGGATATGAGAGGAGGTAAGGGGATGATGAATAATTTAAATACGCATCAGTTCCGAGAACGACCTTGTCAAGTGAACCCGCAAGAAAAAGTTCAAGGGCTGTTTCGTTGTCGGGGAGTATGGCGCATATTATGGAATCCGTTTGATACTGGCCTTCGTGCTTTCCGTCACTGTATCCGTACCATTTATTGTTTCTTTCAAAGAAAAGAGTACCGTCATTTCCTATATTGCTGAGCTTATAAGGACCGTAGGATACGGTACTTTCTACGGTTTTGCAGTAAGAAGTATCTGACATCCCGTTATTGTTGAACTTGTGGGCGCTGTAGGATGCCTCGTTTACTATCCAGTTGCTGCAAAGTCTGTACTTAAGAAGATCGGTACTTACGGGAGATTCAAGGATAACTGTTATCTCGTAGTTACCGCTTTTTATAAGTCCTACCGATTCCCATTCCGCTCTCTCGTTGGTACTTCCGGAAATATAGAAGCAGAACTGTCTGTATTTGTCGGAGGAGCCCTCCTCGAAATTATTGGCAATTATCTTAAGATCATCTATGACTTCTTCTGTCAACGGAATATAATCCGTACCTGAATACTTTGCAAACAGGTCAGTTCCGTTCTCATCATAGAAGTAGGATACGTATCCTGCTTCGTAGTATTCTGCGGCTGAATATGTTCCGAAGAATCCAGAAGGAACTGTGAGGGAGGCGTACATTTCGTTTTCATCTACGTCGGCATAAACGTTTCCGTCGTATACTCTTTTATATATGGGTTGATCTGCTTTGTCGTTATTATAGTAGGCATCGGCGTTTGCAATAGGAAGATTGCCGCCGCTCATATAATTCGAGGCTCTTTTGTTTTTCATCGAAGAGCTTAAAAGCATCTTCATAGAGTTTATGTAGGTGTCCGCGTTTATTACGGAGCCATCCTCCCAGCAGGCATTTTGATTGAGGCTTATCTTATATGCATATCCGCTTTCTGCATTTTCGGGTATCTTATATAATACGTTTCCTTTGTAGTCTGCCGTTACATCCTGAGGATCTCCTTCAGCCATTTCGGGACTGATAACGTAAGCATCACGTGTCTCATTGAGAGAAAGAGTGTAGAGTCCGATGCTTATAAGATCCATTACGTATGAATCGGCATCCGTGAGCCACTTATGCGGATTCCAGTTCGTGGGCATTGCCGTAAGATAATCATTATAAGTATATTTGTCCGGGACGGGTATCTTTGTACCTGATTCCGTTTCGTATGCTCCGGTGCCTCCGCAGGCAACAAGCGAAAACAAGGTCAAAAGACACAGTATAAGTGCTGAGGATCTTTTAAATATATTTTTCACAAATATTCTCCTTTATAATATGACATTTCGTTTGTCAACAAGACATTTTACCATCGCTTTTTTATTTTGTCAATATACGCTCTTAGGGTAAAAAAATATCCGTCCGCTATTGAAAAAAAGGGAAAAGTGGTTTATAATGTAGATAATATCATATAAATATTAAAAAATCATTACAGGAGAATTAAAATATGGGACAGTTGTACATTGTAGATCATCCGCTTATTCAGCATAAGCTCACTATGATGAGAAAAACAGACACCGGCGCAAAGGACTTCAGAAATCTTCTCAATGAGATAACAACTCTTATGGGATATGAGGTGACACGTGATTTTCCCCTTGTTCCCATTGAGATAGAGACACCTATTACAAAGATGATGTCGAATGTTATTGCAGGAAAAAAGGTAGCAATTATTCCGATTCTCAGAGCAGGACTCGGTATGGTTGACGGACTTTTGAGCCTCCTTCCTGTAGCAAAGGTTGGACATATAGGTCTCTACAGAGATCCCGAAACACACAATCCCGTTGTATATTACTGCAAGCTTCCCGTTGATATAGAGGAAAGATTCGTTATTGTATGCGATCCTATGCTTGCTACCGGCGGAAGCGCTTCCGACGCTATACAGATGCTTAAGGAAAAGGGCGTAAAGAACATCAGACTTATGTGTCTT
>SVSF01000073.1 GCA_015064425.1 Oscillospiraceae bacterium
CCCGGAGGGAGCCTTTATGTAAGCCCGTCTCAACAAAAAACACCACCAAAGAAAAATCCTTGGTGGTGTTCGTGCTTTCTCCGCTAAGAATGCAGAGAAGAAGCAATGCTCTTTTTGTTTTAAGTATTAGTTATTAATACCAGGAAGCAACAACGTCTGTAAGGATACCTGCGCCTGCTGCAGCAACGTTAGGAATTGCCCAGTAAACAGTAGATCTTACAAGACCTGCATCTGTGGGATAGTAGATGTATCCACGGTCAGGCTCAGTGTAGTTGAATGCAAGAGATTCAGCATACTCAAACCAGAGGTAGTGAGCGCCGTCCTTGTCAGCTACGTACATTGCCATATCGAAGCTTGCAAGTGTTTCGCCGTCGATAGTATCAAAGTTCAGAGGATCTTCGATAGCTCCGCCACGGCTGAAGGGGAAGCTGAACCATACGTCCTTAAGTGTGAGCTTTGTCCACTCAATGCCGTACATAGTCTTTGTCTCTGTGCCCTTTTCAAGTGCATTGTAGAGTCTGTCGCTGAGGCAGTAGATAGAACCGATCTGTTCCTCGTCGTTTGCTGCCCACTGCATATCACGAAGATTCATATCAAGATAATCGTAAGCTGTTACGTAGAATGTGAAGGGATCACTGTAAACGATCTCGCCTGTCTCATAGTCCATAGAGCCGAAGCTTCTTGCGTTTTCATCGGTCTTCCAGCCGCCGTCAGCATCGCCGAAGCTGAAGGAGTTGTCAAGCCAGAGGAAGTAGAGACCTTCGATCTCGCGAACAAAACCGTCAAGCTGGAATACGTTTGCCCACTGTGCCATGGGGTACTCAAGTCCGTCATTGGGGAATCCAACATAGTTGGAGGAAGTGTCGAGCCTATACCATACGCCTTCAAGGGGTGCATAGATCTCGTCAAGAATTACTCTGTTATAAACGTCAGCGCCGATTGCATAGATACCGCCGGAGCAGTCGTGGTCAGCACAGATATACTTAACCTCGTTTGCACCAACTGTAACTGCCTTGTGAGCTGCAACGAGTGTTGCATCATCAAGCTTGAAGTTGAGTGTGTAGCCGTCAAGCTGTTCGGGAGTAAGACGCTCGATCTCGATGAGCTCGTCTTCGCCTTCACCCTCAGTTTCTCCCTCGGTCTCGCCTTCAGTTTCGCCCTCGGTTTCTCCCTCAGTTTCACCTTCGGTCTCGCCTTCAGTCTGCTTTTCTGTTTCTTTCTCGGTCTGCTTTTCTGTTTCACCTTCGGTTCCGGCATTTACGCTTTCGCCTTCAGTTTCCTTTGTTTCGCCGCCGCAAGCTGCGAATACGGATACCATCATGCAGAGAACGAGAAGAAGTGCAAGTAACTTTTTCATAAGTTTCTCCTTATAAGTATAAATTTGTGTGTGCAACACATATTTTATGCATTGTTCACATATTGACATGGGTATTATACCATATTCTTAATAACAAGTCAACATTATTTAGGGATTTGATTATTTTCCAAAAAACACATGAGTTGTAAGAAAAATATCAAAAAAAGCATCCTCGTTGCGTTTTTTTACGCAACGAGGATCAAAATCCTATATTTTTATGTAAGAAAATTAATACCAAGAATCTACAAGATCGGTAGGAATAGCAACACCGTCATGGAAATGTCCGGGAACTACAGAGTAGATAACTGCTCTTTCAAGTGTCTTTTCACCTACGGGGTAGTACATTATCCAACGTCCTGTAAGGAAGATATCGGTAAGTCCGATAGCGTATTCCATCCAGAGATAGTAAGATCCGTCTTTTTCCATCGTATACAGCTGCATGTCCATAGCCGGAAAGAACTCGCCTGCAGCATATGTGTCGAATGCATTTGCATCGTCTGTATCCGTATAGTTGGAGAACGGGAAGGAGTAGAATACGTCCTTATATGTTATCTTTGTCCACTCATTACCGTACATTGTCTTTGTTTCACTGCTTCTTTCGAGAGCATTGTACATTTCAGCTGTAATCTTGTAGATGGAGCCGTCCTGTGTCTCATCGTAAGCTACCCACTGAGCCTTACGGTCGCCGTCTCTTATCTCGTTGTAAGGCATACATTCAAATACGAAGGGATCGCTCCAACTGTATGAATCCGTATCTGCATCATAAACACCGAAACATCTTTCTACGGGTACCCAGCCGCCGTCAGCATCTGCAAGGCTGTAGCAGTTGTCGAGCCAGAGGAAATACATACCGTCTATTTCCTTAGCGTATGCGCGAAGGTCAAATGCGGAACCAACTCCCCACTGTGCTACCGGATATTCAACAGCATAGTCCGGCAGGTGGATAAAGTTGGAACTGGGATCAAGAATTTTCCAATCTCCCACTCTCACAGAAGTTTCATCAACAATGAACCTGTTCCATACATCTGCACCAACAAGATAAATAGCACCGGAACCGTCAAAGTCTGACATAGCAAAAACGAGTCCGTTAGGCTCAACACTGAGAGCTTTTGCCGCAGCAACAAGTGCTGTTTCATCGTTCTTAAGGTTTACCGTATAACCTTCAAGCATATCGGGAACCTTAATTTCCACAACAGTAATTTCCGAAGGGTCAGGTACAACTTCAGTCTCAGCCTCAGTTTCGCCCTCGGTTTCTCCCTCAGTTTCACCTTCGGTCTCGCCTTCAGTCTGCTTTTCTGTTTCTTTCTCGGTCTGCTTTTCTGTTTCACCTTCGGTTCCGGCATTTACGCTTTCGCCTTCAGTTTCCTTTGTTTCGCCGCCGCAAGCTGCGAATACGGATACCATCATGCAGAGAACGAGAAGAAGTGCAAGTAACTTTTTCATATCCTTTCTCCTTTTTGATGAACGGCTCAAATTAGTCATTTTTTGCACTTTTATGTGCTTTTTTAAGTTAAAAGCCGTCCAGATTTCCTTTTCATTCTAACACAAATAGAGTTTTTTAACAACATTTTTTCATCCTTGGATTGTTTTACACACTTATTATAAAAATGCAATAGCATTCCTCACTTATTTTCAAGAATAAAATTGTATTACTCACTTAATGTGGGAAAAATCATCACGAAACATATTATCTTTCAAATTTTATCTTTATTCGAATATATTATCATTTTTCTGTATGTGCTTGGACTGTATCTCGTTCTTTTTTTGAATACTCGGGAAAAATAGTTATAATCAGAAAAACCTACAGATTGAGAAATTTCGCTGAGAGACAGGAAGCCCTCAAGCATAAGGCTCTTGGCTTTATCTACTCTTTTATCTATAAGATAGTCTATGACGGACTTTCCGGTCTCCTGTTTGAACACAGTGTCGCAATACACAGGAGAAAAGTACGTGAGTCTTCCGATATCAGAGAGACATATCTTCTCGGAAAGATGACTATTAATATAGTTTATGATAGTCTTTGTAAGTGTGCTGAAGCTGTTAAGCTCGCCCCTATCCTTTATGAGAAGGAGAATGCAGGAGAGGATATGGGCGTTTTTCTCCATTTTATCCATATAATCCAAAGAGTTGATCTTATCATAAGCGGCAACAAGAAGAAGGATCTCTGCAGTAACCGCATCCTTTATAAGGCATGGAAGTTCTACAGGGGTCTCTGTGTTAAAGTTAAAGCTGATGTAATCCGATACCTCGTCGCTCTCCTTTCTCTCCCGCAGGCAACCCTTCGGAATAAATACCGCATCTCCGCTTTTGAGGACGACCGTTTTCGAGTCTACTTTATACTCTGCGCTTCCGTTTATCATTATTGTAAGATCGTTAAATCTGACGTTAGCGGGAGACATATAAAATGCTTTTGTTCCATTTCTGTGTACCGAATGGATAAGTTCAGGTGTTTTCATATTAATATCGTGCTACTTTCTGTCATATTTCTTGATATTATCCGTTTTTTTATAATAAAAAAATGCTATAATTATATTAGCATAGTACATATATCATTGTCAACACAGAAGGAGATCGAAGCGATGATAAGACTTTCTGCATTTGCAGATGAAGCTGACGGTTCTTTTGAGGGGCAGCTGGCTGCACTTAAAAGAAACGGTATAGGTTACATTGAATTAAGAGGAATAAACGGAAAAAATATTTCAGATATCGGGTTCTCTGAAGCTGAAGTACTGAAGAAGATGCTTGACGAAGAAGATATAAAAGTATGGTCTTTGGCATCTCCTATCGGTAAGGTAAATATTAATGATGACTTTGATGCCCATCTCAAAAAGCTTGAGCACCTCTGCCGTCTCACTCATATCTTCGGTACGGATAAAATAAGAATGTTCAGCTTTTTTGAAAGCTACGATCACGAAGATGAAGTAATACGCCGCCTCAAAGTTATGACATCTCTCGCAAAGGAATACGGCGTAATGCTCTGTCTTGAGAATGAAAAATTCGTTTTCGGCGACAATATCGAACGCGTGAAAAAACTTCTTGAAAGCGTTGATGATCTCTACTACGTGTACGATCCGGCAAACTTTGTTGAAGTTGGAGAGGATTCGAAAAATTGCCTTGACAGTCTTCACGGGAAAGCATATTACTTCCATATAAAGGACGTTATAGCGGAAACCCACGAAACCGTACCCGCAGGTGAAGGAGATGGACTTATAAGAGAGCTTGTACGCAGAATAGGTGATGAAGATAAGGTCCTCAGTATTGAGCCCCATCTTATGATATTTGACGGCTACAGCAATTTCGACAGTACGGAAATGAAGAATAAATTTCACTTTACCGACAACAACGAAGCCTTTGATGCTGCGGTAAATGCTTTAAAGGCTATTCTAAAGGAGGAAACAAAATGGAAGCAGGATTAAATCTTTATACCCTCAGAACCTTTCTCGAAAGTGAAGAAGGCTTTCTTGACACAGCTTTGAAACTTAAAGATATGGGATATTCATATCTGCAGTTTTCCGGACGTCCCTTTGATGCAGATATAGTATCAAGGGTAAGCGAGAGGAGCGGTCTTCCCGTAGTGCTCACTCACGTTCCCATGGACAGGATAATAGATGACACGAATGCGCTTATGGAGGAGCATGCGCGTTTCGGATGCAAGAATATAGGTCTCGGGGCTATACCTCAGTCTACGGTTTTTGACGAAAGCAAGTACAAAAGCACTGTTGAAAAGCTCAATACCGCTGCAGAAAAAATGCACAAAAACGGTTTTTCCTTCTTTTATCACAACCATCACTACGAATTTTACAGAATGGGAGGAGAAACGGTATTTGAATATCTTTTGAAAAATGCTCCGTATTTCAACTTTACTTTAGACACCTATTGGGTTCAGTACGGCGGTTCCGATATAATTGATCTTCTTGACAAGCTGGACGGTAAGATAGAGTGCGTGCATCTGAAGGATTACCGTATAGACTGTCCTTTGAAAGAACCGGGCAGCGGAAAGCTTGCTCCCCGCCATGCGGCAGTAGGAGACGGCAATCTTGACTTTAAGAAGATATGTGCAAAAATGAAGGAGAAGGGCACAAAGTATTTCCTCGTTGAACAGGACAATGCCCCCGAGTTCCCGGATCCTTTCAATGAAGTAAAAAAGAGTATCAACTACATAAGAAAGGAACTTTAATATGGAAACAGTAAGATACGGTATAATCGGACTTGGAAATCAGGGGTCAAGCTACCTTTTGAACTTTTTTGATAAGGGGCTTATCAAAAATTCCGAGGTAACGGCACTTTGCGATATAGCTCCCGAAAAGATCGAAAGCATAAAGAAAAAAACTCTTAATAAGATGGCAGCATATTTTACCGATTACAAGGAAATGCTTGACAGCGGTCTTTGCGATGCCATATTGGTAGAAGTTCCGCACTATCTCCATCCCGAAATGGTTATGGAATGCTTAAAACGCAACATAAACGTTATCTGCGAAAAGCCTGCGGGCGTATACACAAAGCAGGTAAAGGAAATGAACGCCTTTGCAGAGAATTCTAAAGCGCGTTTTGCAATGATGTTCAATCAACGCACAAACTGTCTCTACAGAAAGATGAGAGAGCTTATTGCAAACGGTGAGATAGGTGAGCTTCAGCGCGTGACCTGGATAATCACAGACTGGTACCGTACACAGCAATACTACGACAGCGGAAGCTGGAGAGCCACATGGGAAGGCGAAGGAGGAGGAGTACTGATAAATCAGTGCCCTCATCAGATAGACCTGGTACAGTGGGTAGTCGGAAAAATGCCGAAATACGTGCGCGGCTTCTGTCAGTACGGAAAATGGCACGACATTGAGGTCGAGGATGAGGTAACTGCTTTCTTCGAATACGATAACGGCGCTACGGGAATGTTTATTACTACGACAGGAGAAACTCCCGGTACCAACAGATTCGAGGTATCAGGTACTCTCGGAAAGCTTCTCTGCGAAAAGGGCAAGCTCTGGCTTTATAAAAATGAGACCGACAGTCAGGAATTTATCAAGACAAGTGAAAAGAGCTTTAACCGCCCCAAATCGACGGTGACGGAAGTGGAAACAGACGGAATAAATCCTCAGCACGTAGGTATAATCAACAATTTCACCGAATCCATACTTGAAGACAAGGAATGCTTTGCAGAAGGCAAAGACGGACTTGCAGGAGTTGAGCTTATGAATGCCATAGAGCTTTCCGGTTGGTACGGCGGCGAAAGAGTAAGCCTTCCCGTTGACGAGGATGAATATCTCCGAGAGCTCAACAAGCGCCGCAGTACCTCTCGTCTTAAGACAAGCGTTAAAGAGACCGTCAGCGATACTGCGGGAACGTACGGGAGCGTATGAATGAAAAGTGCTATTATTGGTCTGGGCGTTGTCGGTAACGTACACTTAAAGGTACTTTCCGCCCAAGGCAAGGAGATAGCCGCTCTCTGCGATATTGACACAGAAGCGGCAAAAAAAGCGAGAGACACTTACTCTCCCAATGCAAAAATATACACCGACTGGAAGCTTATGATAGACGAGATATCGCCCGATGTGGTACATATATGCACGCCTCACTACCTTCACGGAGAAATGGTAATATACTCTTTGAACAAAAATATAAACGTTCTCTGCGAAAAGCCTCTGTGTATGAAGAAGGACGAGCTCTCGACGGTACTTGCCGCGGAGGAGAACTCATCAGCCCGTCTTGGTGTATGTCTGCAAAATAGGTATAATCCCGCAAATATTTTTGCAAAAGAGTATTTAAAGGATAAAGAGATCGTGTCGGCAAACGGTATCATGACCTGGCACAGAGACGAAAAATATTATGCCTCGGGTCCTTGGAGAGGAAAACTTGACACAGAAGGCGGAGGAGTTTTGATAAACCAGGCCCTTCATACCTTGGATCTTCTGCAATGGTTCTGCAGCGAACCGCAGTACGTTGCCGCATGTGAAAACAATTTTACTTTAACTGACATTATCGAAGTTGAAGACACCCTTTCGGCAGTATTCTTCGGTAAAAACACATTCAGTCTTTTTGCAAGTAATGCGTCTGCCTCGGATATGCCCGTGTGCATTAATATAAAGACCGCAGACGGAGATATATTGACCCTGCTTCCCCGCTCTGCTTCGGTAAACGGAGAAACGGTAATAAACGAAAAGGAGCCCGGATTTATTGCAAAATCCTGTTACGGCAGAGGACACGAAGGTCTTATTGCAGATTTCTACGACCATATAAAGGAGGGCAAAGACTTTCCTATAAACGGTAAAGAAGCCTCTAAGGTAATGCGCCTTATATTTGCCGCATACGAAAGCCGAGGCAAAAAAATAAAAATATGAAGGACGTCTGGACGTCCTTCATATTTTTTATTCAAGTATGTTGGAAGTGATGTAATCAACACCCATCTCCGCGAGAGCTTCCGCTCTTTCCTTGGAGTCTACAGTCCAACAGTTTATCTCAAGACCCTTGGAATGGATAAGGTCAACAAGCTCCTTATTTACCGATCTGTGCTCAATATCAAGGCCGAAGCGGTTTTCTTCAAGCCATCCGAGAAGTCCCGCATCCCATCCGCCGGTCAGGAACTGTATTCTTGCCTCGGGGAGCTGACGTCTTACCTCAAGAATGCTCTCGCTTATAAAAGATATAAACACCGTATTTTCGATATAGTCATAGGAACGGATAAGCTCGATCATCTCAGTGAAAAGCTCTGTATTGGGTGCACTCTTAAGCTCGAGCACCGCTACCTTTTCGTATCTCTTGCAAATACGGATATATTCGTCAAGCTCGGGAATAAGAAGGTCGCGGCGGGTGGTATTGTAATCTCTGTCGTAAAGTCTTATATCCGCGATCTTATCAAAGCTTTCTCCTTCGATATTTATGTCAACACCCGCAACGCGTGAAGGTGTGCCGTCGTGTATAATAGCAAACTTTCCGTCTGCGGTAAGATGCATATCAGTCTCTATACCATAATAGCTCCGGTTCCCCGCTGCAACGAAAGCGGCACAGGTGTTCTCGCGTTCAAGTCCGCTTACACCTCTGTGAGCTATCATCTTTGTATTTTTTTTGTCTATTTTTACCGTATTCATATGCTTTCTCCTCCGGAATTATCTTTCAAGATTATTATCTACATTTTAGTTCTACGCAATGCATTTGTCAATATAATTAAAAATTTTTGTTTGATATAATTCATTGACACATTCGGTTTTGTGTGGTAAGATAAATGCATATGCGGGTGTGGCGGAATGGCAGACGCGCCAGACTTAGGATCTGGTGTCACGTACGTGCAGGTTCAAGTCCTGTCACCCGCACCAAAAAGAAACGACAATTTTCGAGAGAGATTGTCGTTTCTTTTTGTTCTCTTCACTTTTCTCTTTTCGTTCTTCTCTCTTCTCTAAAATTGTCGTTTCCAGAGAAAAGATAAGAGAGAAAAGAGAAGAGAAAAGGTAGCTTTGCTCCGCAAAGCATTGAATTAAAAACTAATTATGATATAATATATTTAGAGGTGAGTTTTATGAGCAGTCCGTTACTTGAAAAATCTCTCGATTTTGCAACACAAATCGTATTGTTTTATGAAGAGTTTTCCAAAGTGAAAAAAGATACCACTATCGCCAAACAATTGCTTCGCT
>SVSF01000074.1 GCA_015064425.1 Oscillospiraceae bacterium
ATTTTTTACTACGAGAACAAGATAGCAGTACAGTGTACTATCTGACTACGCAATGGAGGATTTTATGAAGGCGGCAGTTTTTTATTCAAAAGAGGATCTCAGAATAGAGGATATCGAAATACCGAATATAAAGGATGACGAGGTGCTCCTTAAAGTCAAAGCTTGCGGAGTGTGCGGTACGGATATGCATATCTTCGACGGAGATGAGGGTGCGGCTCCCACCCCTGCGGGAACGGTGCTGGGACATGAGTTTTCGGGTGAGATAGTTGCTGTCGGAAAAGACGTTAAGGGCGTAAAAGTAGGCGATAGGGCTGCAGTTGATCCCAATAAGCTTTGCAATACCTGCGATTTTTGCCGCGAGGGCGTTGGACATTTCTGTGAAAGTATGATAGGCATAGGTACCACGGTAAACGGCGGATTTGCTGAATACTGCGCTGTGCCCGTATCACAGATATATGCCTTTGATCCAACTCTACCATTTGAGAAGGCAGCTATGACGGAGCCTCTTGCATGTTGTCTGCACGGTATAGATATGTGCGATATTGAAGCGGGTCATACGGTTTTGATCATCGGTGGAGGTATGATAGGTCTTATAATGCTTCAGCTTGCAAAGCTTAAGGGTGCATCCAAGCTTATAATGATCGAACCCATTGCCGAAAAAAGAGAGCATGCTCTGAATCTTGGTGCCGATATAGCTATTGATCCTATCAGCGAGGATGCGGAAAAGGTACTTGAAGAAAAGGGAATAAAGAGGATAAACACAGTTATAGAATGTGTTGGAAAGACCTCTACCATCAAACAGGCTATAGCTCTTGCAGGAAAAAAATCCACGGTAATGATGTTCGGCCTTACAAAGCCGGCTGACGAGATAGAGATAAAGCCTTTTGAATTCTTCAAAAAAGAGATCGTATTAAAAGCATCCTTTATCAATCCTTATACGCAAAAGAGAGCACTTGCTCTTATCGAGAGCGGAAAAATCGACGTTTCTTCCATGGTATACGAAATGATATCGGTTGAAGAGCTTCCTGCGCTTTTAGCTGATAAGGTAAGAAGAGCTAAAGGAAAATATATAGTTACGCTTTAACAGAAAGATGCGGTAAATTATTTTAAATTTACCGCATCTTTTATTTATCGGATATGTGCTTTTCTATTGCATTAATAAGGCTTGGAGAATCGGGATCGGAATAGTCGATAACAAAGGTTGCTCTTGAACTCTCCGGTACACATCCTCGGTAATGATCCGATAACATTTTTACTTTGGGGTAGTCTTCTTTTAGGGTAGCCTTTATTTCTTCATCGGACATAGAAGTGTCCGTTTTGATCAGACTGTGTAAACCCGACCCTTGTTTTACGATCTCAAGTTTTGTATCGTTTCTGTTCAGTATGGCAGATTCTATCTCCTCTCTTATCGCTTTTGTCCTTTTTTTCATTCTTGATATATGCCTTTCGAAATATCTCTCGGATATAAATGAGGCAAGTATGTATTGCTCAAAGGAAGGAACGGCGGATGAGTAAAAGCCCAGCTTTTCCTTGAATCTGTACATAAGGTCGTCGGGAAGTATCATATACCCTATTCTGATAGACGGAGCAATACTTTTTGTAAAAGTGTTGAGATATATTACTCTTCCCCTGCTGTCCGAAGAAAAAAGAGTGGGAATGGGTCTTCCGAAGCTTCTGAACTCGCTGTCGTAGTCATCTTCAATTATATACCGCCCGTTTTTACTGTAAGCCCAGGAAAGCAACTCGAGTCGCCTTGCTATCGGGGTAACGGTTCCTCCGGGAAAATGGTGGGTAGGCGATATATGAAGGACGTCAGTTTTCTCTTTTTCAAGGGAAGCCGGTATAACTCCGTACTCATCCATAGGTATAAACGAATGAGAAAGTCCGTTCACTCTGTATATTTCACTTATTTTCCGATAGCCCGGATCCTCAACTCCATATTTGAGCTCTTTTCCGAGAAGCAGGATTATCAGCTGGTACAGATATTCCGTTCCAGCACCTATTACAACGTTTTCGGGGGATACGTTCATTGCTCTCATTCGGTAAAGATGATCACAGACCGCCCGCCTTAGCTTATATACTCCGGTACTTGGTACGGGAGCAAGGAGCCGTTCACCTTCTTCGGATATTACTCTTCTCATTAACTTTGTCCAAACAGAGAAAGGAAAAAGAGATGAGTCGGAAGAGTAGAGAGAAGATTCGTTCTCGGTATGCAAGTTCTCGCTCGTACAAGAGGTATTGTCAGCTTTGAGTGCGACTGAGGGATCTATGTTTTCAACGTAAAAACCGGAACGGTTTATTGCCTTTATATACCCCTCAGCTTCAAGCTGAGCATATGCGCTTTCCACGGTAACGGGACTGATCTTTAAGTTTTCTGCAAGTGCCCTTTTTGAGGGGAGCTTTTCTCCTTTTTCAAGCTTTCCGGAAAAGATATCGTTTTTTATTGATTCGTAAAGAAATTCATAAAGAGGGCGTTTGCCTCTCTTTGACATATCGTAGGTAAGCATAATTCACCTTCTGGCATTATTAAAAAGTATTAAACTGAGTATTTTAATAGAACCAAAACATAGTATAATACAGTTAAAAAGAAATTTCAAGAGAAAGAGTGAATGAGATGAAAAGAATAGTTACAGTACAGGATATATCCTGCCTGGGAAAATGCTCACTTACCGTAGCGCTTCCCATAATATCGGCTATGGGCATAGAGGCGGCTATAATACCTACTGCAGTCCTTTCGACCCATACAATGTTTAAGAATTTTACCTTTCATGATCTTACGGGAGAGATAAAGCCTATTACGGAGCATTGGAAAAAGGAGGGGCTTGATTTTTCTGCAATTTATACGGGATATCTCGGATCTTTTGAACAGATCGACCTTATGAGAGAGTTTTTTGCTTCAGCGGACATATCCACTTTACGTTTTGTCGATCCCGCTATGGGTGATAACGGAAGACTTTACGTGGGTTTTGATGAGAATTTTGCAAAAAAGATGGCAACCCTCTGCGCAGAAGCGGATATTATCGTTCCCAATATGACGGAGGCATCCTTTATGCTCGGAACAGAGTACAAGGAAGATGGGGAATATGATGAGGCTTACGTTAAGGAGCTTCTTTTAAAACTTCACGGTCTTGGCGCAAAAGTAGCGGTAATGACCGGTATCAGTCTTAAGGAAGGAAGCACGGGAGCTATGGGGTATGACGGGGAAAATGGTAGATTCTTCAGTTATTTTACGGAAAAGCTTCCCGTTAAATACCACGGAACCGGAGATATATTCTCTTCCGTATTTTTAGGCGCGCTTATGAATGGAAAGAGCTATGAGGAAGGACTTGAAATAGCCGCTGAATTCACGCGTGAGAGTATTTCACTTACCCTGAAAGATAAAGGAAAAGTATGGTATGGCGTAAACTTTGAACAGGCTATACCAATGCTTGTAGATATGATAACAAGAAATTGACGAAGAGCAGACTCTTTAAATGGGTCTGCTTTTTTTAAGTAAATAGTTGACAAACGTTAACTTGTGTGCTATACTGAAAACGCAAAGGTGACAAATGTCAACAAAGGAGGGCTTTAAAAATGTATATATCACTTTCTGAGGGTGAATGGAAAATAATGAAGGTACTTTGGAAGGGTGAGGATATGAACCTTACCGGGATCGTAAAGGCACTTGAAAAAGAAACGGGTTGGCAGAAGGCAACGGTATTTGTAATGCTTAAGAGGCTTATTGCCAAGGGTGCCGTAAGGTTGGAAGAGAACGGCTCGAAAAAAAGTTATTTTGCCGCTATAAAAAAGGGGGAGACAAGCTTTGAGGAAACCGAGTCATTCCTTTCCCGGGTCTATGACGGAAGCATAGGAATGATGGTGTCGGCTCTTGCGGGACATAAAGCACTTTCCGAGGAGGATATTGCCGAGCTTAGGGCTATTATTGACGATGCCGAAAAGAAAAGAAAGGAGTAAGATATGATAAGACACGTAATTACTCTGACTTTGCTTATATTTGCCGTATTGCTTATAAGGGCAATATTCAGGAAAAAAGTATCCTCGCGTCTGATATACGCCTTATGGATAGCGGTGCTTATAAAGCTTTGCATACCGTTTTCTCTGTATGAGATTGAGATCCCCGAGTCCATTCTGGAGAGCGGGACCTCCGTAACGGAGACTGAAGCTGCAGAGATCTTTGCAGAAAGCATTACTCAAGGCGATAAAGAAGAAATAAAGATTCCCGAAAATGAAGAGCAGGGGAATAAAGTCGAAATAAACACGGGTATCGGTCAGCAGACAGGTACGGCGATCATGCCCGAACTTAATACAGAGGGTGCAAAACCGCCTGTGAGCATTATTCCCGAACAGAATAGTATGGCTGAAACGGAGGGTACCTCTATAGGTAAAGATGAGCCTGTATTCTTGGATGCATCGGATATACTTAAATGGTTGTATATTGCGGGAGTATGTACGATGGCTCTTGTTTTTGGAGTCAGCGGGATCGTATTCCGTATAAGAGCGATACGAAGCAGAAGATACCTCGGTAAATATATGGGTATTAAGATATACGTATCTGAGGCGGTGAACGGTCCTTGTCTTTCCAGTTTATTCCCTGCGGTATATCTGGATATAGAGGCGGCAGCTTCTCCCAAAAGAGCATATATCGTGGCACATGAGTATATACATTTTTGCCACGGAGATTTTATCTGGTCGATAGTAAGATGCGCAGCGCTTATACTTTATTGGTGGCATCCTTTGGTATGGGCAGCAGCTATTCTTTCGAAGCACGATGCGGAGCTTGCCTGCGACGAGAGTCTTGGACGAAGACTTAATAGAAACGATAGATTTGATTATGCAAGGGTCATAGTCGATACTATTCCCAAAAGAAGAGGTCATGCCATAGGGTTGGGAAGCGGTTCCTTGAAGGATAGAATAAAAATGCTTACGTCAGAGAATAAGCATAGGATCATGGCAGCTCTTCTTGTTATTGCCCTGACACTTTCTTTTGCCGCTTGTTCTTTTGCGGATCTTATCGGAGACGGAAAGACAGCAGACAAAGAGAAGGAAAGCGAGACAGAAAATGAAAAAGAGCATGAGAATATATCTCAAGAGGAGGAAGGGCTTTACAATATACTCTCAAATAACGGAGGACTTGAGTTCAAAGTTCTGCGAAAAGATATAGACAGATCGAAATTGAGAATATACAGATATGATGAAAGATATAAACTTTATATAAACTGTGGGGAGGAAGATTCCAACGGAGTTCCTCTGACTCTGATGATTTTTGATACGTTATCGGGAGACTTTGTTGCGGAAAAGAAGAGCGATATATCAGTTCTCCCGAATGAAATTTCCTATACTGAGGACGGAATTGTTCTCTATACTCTCCGATATGGCAAAGATGGCGGAAGCATTTCCGTGGATGCCGCCGTGTCGGTACGCTTTGACGGCAAGGAGATATATACAGAAAAGGTGGCATTTCATTCAGCCTTCCCCAAATACGGATATCCGATAAAATCTCCCGACGGAAGCTTTTATTATAGAGCTGTGACTGAGGATAACGATGGCCACGGAGGTGTTGATATAGTTTATGCTGACGGCAGTACGGAGCGTATTTTGACAAACGTAATGTATGGAGACGATTTTAAACGCGGACGGTCTGCGGATATAGGAGACGTAAGAGGCTACGAGCCCTTATGCCTTACGGAAGAGGGCGATCTTATCTACAATGTCAGGGGATATGAAAGTATAGATTGCTTTGGTATATACGACAAGGAATGGAAGTATACCACCGAACACAGAGGTCAGGCTTATGCCTGGGACAAGGGATATGTCTATGCTTCTGTAAACGTACAAGAGCATTACGGGATCAAAGAACTTTTCAGGTATTACAGAGAAGGAGATTGGAATGAGACTTTATTCTCCATTGATACTCCCAAAAACATCATAAGCGCCGATCCCGCCTTTACCTTTATCGGATACTGCGGGGATATGTGGATAGTTAGCGATAATAGCGCACTTGAAAAGCTTGAGCTCGGAGAAAGAGATGAGGGAATAATATACTCTTATCTGTATTCCAAGGACTTCTCTACCTGCCTTGCATCGTACAGCTTCAAGCAGAAGGATAGCTTTATCGGTTACCTTGAAGATAGTCCCGAATACCTTTGTGCAATAATGCCGGATACGGAGAAAAGGACCGTGTTTTGTGATGCTCAGTATACGGTAAGGATGCCCGTAGAATATTATTCAAATGAATTTATCACGGAAAATATTATATACGGAAGTCTCGAAGTGAGTTTCCCCTTCAAAGGAAGTGAGAGCAGATCCTACGGAATCGGCAAGATAGATGCCCTATACTGTTACACAGATATGCTGTACGACGAGATAGTGAATATCTGGTATTGGGGCAATGCCCCCGTTTACACGATAAACGAGAGGGACTATCTGTCAAGCAGTATGGGCTACGAATATCCTACCTACCGATACAGGCATGGACTCAACGATAAGAATAAAGACAGCGCACAAGAGTGGAAGGTTGGCGAATATCTTGAACTGAATGAATATATCTATATCGTCTATGCGGGAGAGAACGTATATCTCTTGGTGAGCTTTATTGCTGAGGGAGATGAGGACATGAGCGAAAAATATGATAAGCTTATGTCCGAAATAGAGATAGACCTCCAAAAGGATGCGGAAAGGCACTACCTCTTCCTTGCAGACGGCTCGGGTGAGGATGAAGAGTACACGTTGTGCCTCATAGCTCCATACTCCTATCTACTTGAAGGAGACAGGTTCTATGATAAGGAAGGATTTTTAAGAATAGCCGTGGATCATAAACTGAGAAGATACGATTATTACGGTTTTGAGGAAGAATTCCTTAAAGAACTGCAAAGTGAGAACAAAGGCTTTCTCTTATGGTCCGAAGGTACGTTAGGCAACGGCTTCGGCTACGTTGGATATGTGAGCGAAACCTACAATTCAGACGGCAGGACGGTGAGAGAATACGTATTCAGATGTAACGCCGGAGACAGACTTTGCCTTGTGATAAGATTTTACGAGTACACCGAGACGGACGGGGTAGATTATCCGAACAATACTATATTGCCTATGGTAGAGAGCCTTTACATCTTTGACGGAAATATGTTTTCAAGCCGTCTTCCGAACGAAGGAAGAATACATCTTATAACTTACCGCATAAACAACAGTCCCGTATACTTGTTTTTGGGAAAGAACAGATACGATCCAAAGGGTTTCTACGTATATAGCTACCGCATCGACGATTCCTATATAAAGTTCGTGGAAGCATATCTGCCTCTTGAACTTGAGTATGACTACGTCTGTCCCATATATGTTGGGGCCGGCGCGGGAAGCGGCGAATGTCAGATCGTTCTTGAAATCAGAAACGGGGATGAAATATTCTATGTCTCTCTTGATAATTTCGACTACACGGGGACGGAGGACTGGCTGTATTTTAAATACAGAGGAGAGATATCAGACGAGCTTAAAGATATTGTCTTGAAGGATAACATATATCTTGACAAACTTGCAGCAATGAGGAATGCAATGCCCGACATAATAAAATAAAGATCACGGCAGTTTTCTTATAGTAAAACTGCCGATTTTTTTGTGTCAAAATATTGCATTTTTAACCTTATGTTGATATAATATACTATTATAAGTTAAATGAAAAGAGGAGACTTTATATGGAAATCATCAAACGTCCCGAAACTATGGAACGTATAACAACTCCCGAACTTGCAAACAAATTTATTGACGAGCAGGTAAAGGAAATACGAGAACAGGTAGGCACAAAGAAGGTGCTTTTGGCACTTTCCGGAGGTGTTGACTCATCAGTCGTTGCGGCGTTGCTTATTAAAGCAATAGGTAAACAGATTGTTTGTGTTCACGTTAACCACGGACTTATGCGCAAGGGAGAGAGTGAGCAGGTAATTGAGGTGTTCAGAAATCAGATGGATGCCAACCTTGTATATGTTGATGCTACGGACAGATTCCTCGATCTTCTTGCAGGCGTATGCGAGCCGGAAAAGAAGCGTAAAATAATCGGCGGGGAATTTATAAAGGTGTTTGATGAAGAAGCAAGAAAGCTTGAGGGTATATCCTTCCTTGCACAGGGAACTATCTATCCCGATATCCTTGAAAGCGACGGAGTTAAGGCTCACCATAACGTTGGAGGTCTCCCCGAGGATATGGATTTTGAACTTGTTGAACCCGTACGCCTTCTTTACAAAGATGAGGTTCGCTGCGTAGGTGATGCTCTCGGACTTCCTCACGATATGGTATACCGTCAGCCGTTCCCCGGTCCCGGTCTCGGTGTTCGCTGCCTTGGTGCTATTACCCGCGACAGGCTTCATGCTCTCAGAGAAGCTGACGCCATCCTCCGTGAAGAATTTGTAAATTCCGGTCTTTCAAAAACCGTATGGCAGTATTTTATCGCTGTTCCCGATATGAAGAGCGTCGGAGTTAAGGACGGCAAGAGATATGAGGGTTGGCCCGCTATCATCCGTGCTGTAAATACTACCGATGCTATGACTGCAACTATCGAAGAGATACCATATGCTCTTCTTCATAAGATAACAGACCGTATTACTCACGAAGTAGACGGAATCAATCGTGTTTTACTTGATCTTACACCTAAGCCTATTGGAACGATAGAGTGGGAATAATAAACGAAAGTCGAAAAAACCTTATATATCAAGGGTTTTCGGCACTCAAAGCGAGTTTTTGATACCGTTTTGATACCATTGGTATTATTCTCATAACAAATTCAATATAAGAGATAGCCTCTCTTGTTGAACCGCTTAAGTTCAGC
>SVSF01000075.1 GCA_015064425.1 Oscillospiraceae bacterium
AACGTACGTAAGGATCTTTTTCGGCTTCTTCCTTGGCAAACCGCTCAGCGTCATGCACACATGTTGTCAAATATATACTGTCTTTAAGTTTGGGATCGTTAAGGTATTCTTCTACCTTGCCTTTTCCTGCGACGGGATTGATTATATGTATCTCTCTCATAATTTCTCCGTTTATTTTTTCTTAAGAACAAGTTTACAATAAACTTGTCATTAAATCAAGTGTTTTGCCGAAAAATAAAGCAAAAGCAGCTTTTACGCTGCTTTTACTTATGTGAATCAAGATAATTCTGGAGTATTATTTGCGCCGAAAGAGTATCGACTACTGCCTTGCGCTTAGCACCGCGGGTGTTCGTCTCGTTAAGATACTGGTGAGCCGCCATTGTGGTACAACGCTCGTCGAAAAGAACTACTTCAAGTCCGGTATGCTCTGAAAGTCTTTCCGCAAAAGCTTTCACTTTTTCTGATTTTTCTCCGAGTGTGCCGTTCATATTTACCGGATGCCCCATAACTATGAGCTTTACGGAATTTTCTTCCGCTATTACGCGTATATCCTCCGCAAGATTGTTGAGTCCTGTGACTTTCAGCGTCTTAAGACCGTTGGCAAGAAATCCCAAAGAGTCGGATATTGCTATGCCGCATCGGGATTCACCGAAATCAACTCCTAAAATTTTTCCTTTTGAAGACATATGTTATTGATCCTTTAAAAGCTGTTTTTCTTCGATAAGCGCATCCATCTCCGTCTCGGTTGGAATGGACGAATACTGACCATCTCTTGAAGCGGTAAGGGAGTACGCTACATGTGCATATTCAATAGCCCTTCTGATATCTCCGTTTGAGAGATATTCTTTTACAAAGGCTCCGTCAAATGCATCGTCTGCCGATGAAGCATCGATCGTATATCCGTCGTAAGGGGCGATTATTTTATAATACTTGCCGTCATAATGGAAAGTGCCTCGATCCTGGAGCTTGATCACAAAATGATCTGCTTTTACCTTGGAGGAAAGCGCTATTGCAGCCTTGAGACATTTTTCAAAATCCTGAGGATATATTCCTGTAAGATCGTATACGGTGTTTTCATTTGCAATGACTACCTCGGCTCTTTCAAGCTCCGAAAAAGGAAAGGAGCTTTTGATACCGTTTATATTTATGAAGATCTTTGAACCGCATTGACGTGCAAAAAAAGCAGAAGATATAAGTGCAGAAACCGGGATATCGGATCTGAAGTATACTCCGTCCGGATAGCAGGTAAAAGCTTCTTCTATGTCTTTGGAGTTCAAAGCTTCGTTTGCTCCTTTATAAAGAAGTCTTCTCTGTATGCCGTTGCTCTCCTTGAGGCAGAGCTCAAATCCGGTTTTAAGTGTTTTGTCGGTTTTGATAAATCTGGTGTCTACTCCAATGTCATTAAAGAAAGAGAGCAAACGCTGACCGTTGAGATCCCCTCCGAGTCTTGTGGCGTAAACAACGTCGGCACCGAGCTTGTTTAATGCTACAAGAACCCCCGTTCCGTTTCCGCCTGCCATAAAATCAAACTGACGGGCCTGTGCCGTCTGTCCCGGGCCGGGAAGGGTCCCTGCAGACATATTGAGATTCATATTAGTATTGCCTATTACCAATACACGCTTTTTCAAATTTCTTACCTCCGATAAAAGTGTGGAGTGTATGCATTTTGACAAATATCCAAAATAATTATATCACGTAAATGTAAATTAATCAACAAATTTATTGACTTTATACTTCAATAAAGCTATAATTAATCAAGTTGGGAGTGATTTTTTTGAAAAAGTTATTAATTTTTGCCCTTGTGGCTGTTATGCTATTGTGCTCTGCATGTTCTGACAAGGAGGGTGCGGCACCTATGGGAATGAAGGCTTTGTCTGACGAAAAAGACGAGTACTATCTCTATATACCTGAGGATTGGAATATTGATACCAGTATGGGTATCGATGCGGCTTACTGTCAGGATACTACATATGGAAATGACTTTGCCAATATAAGCTTTATCGGTTTCAGCGGATATACGAACAACGAGGATTTCTGGAAGGATAATCTTACCGGTATAAGTGAGACATATAAGGATATAGCATTTGAAATAGAGGCTGAGCAGACTCTTATAGGAGAGCAGGCTGCTCTCAGATACGTCTATACAGCAAGTGTTGCCGGGGTAAAGTACAAATTTATGCAGGCGGCGATCTATAACGGTGGATATGTGTATCTTTTCACCTATACTGCGCTTGAAGAGTATTACGATGACCACTATGGCGACTCCTCAAAAGATATTAATATGATACTTGATAATTTGGAGTTTAAATAATTTAGATAATATGGTATATTTTGATAACAGTGCAACGACAAGGCCGTCGCAGCAGGTCATCTGCGCGATGGCTTCTGCTTTAAGTGAAAATTTCGGAAATCCTTCTTCTCTTCATGGCCTGGGACAGGAATGCAAAAGCACAATGAACATCGCAAAGGAGACCATTCTTTCGGCTTTGGGAGACAGGAGTCCGTTGGCTTCCAAGTTGATAGTCTGCGGAAGCGGAACAGAAGCGAATAACCTTGCAATTCTCGGTACCGCGTATGCAAAAGAAAAGAACAGAGGAAAACGCTTTATCACTACAGACAGCGAACATCCTTCTGTGTTACGGTGTTTTGAAAAACTCGGCAGGGAAGGCTACGACGTGGTATATCTCAGCACCAAGGGCGGTGTGATAGATATGGAAGAATTCTCTTCTTCTCTTACACCGAATACCGTGTTCGTATCTGTTATGTTGGTGAATAATGAGACGGGAGCTGAATATCCCGTTAAGGAGATATTTGATCTTGTAAAGAAAAAGGTTCCCGAAGCGGTGACACATACGGATGCTACCCAAGGCTTTTTGAAAACCGGTTTTTCTCTTGCTGAGGTACGGGCGGATCTTGTTACTGTGAGTGCTCATAAGATACACGGCCCAAAGGGCATTGGTGCTCTTTATGTTTCTCCCGATATCATCAGGGCGAAAAAGCTTTCTCCCGTGGTTTTCGGGGGCGGCCAGGAAAACGGATTTCGCTCCGGAACGGAAAATACCGCATCTCTCATAGGATTTGCAGAGGCATGCCGACACAGACCCGATACGGGGAAAATAGCAAAATTGAGGGAGTATATTATTTCATCCTTACCCGAGGAGGTAAAGGTAAATGCTCCGTTGAAAAAAACAGCTCCGCATATATTGAACATAATGCTTCCGAAAATAAAGAGCCAAGTGGCACTCAACTTTTTCTCATCAAGGGATATCTATCTGTCCAGCGGAAGCGCATGCTCATCTCACAGTGCTCAGGTGAGCTATGTGCTTACAGCTTTCGGAATAAGCCGTAAGGATGCTGATTTTTGCTTGAGAATAAGCCTCTGCGAAGAAAACACCGTCGAAGAAGCGGACACTTTCATTTCTGTTCTTAAGGATGCTCTCGGAAGCCTTATCAGAGCGAGATAAATCGAATATCGTACAATAGAAAAACACGTTTGCGCGTGTTTTTCTTTGCTTTGGGTTGATAATTTCTTCACTCGGGTATATAATGTAATAGCAGACGGAAAGGGCTTCCGTCGGATTGGAGAATTTGGAATGAATATAAGCGATCTCAAGGGTAAAAGAGTTACGGTATGCGGCATAGGAATATCAAATCTGCCTCTTATATATTTTTTACTGTCCAAAGGTGCCACTGTTTCCGCAAGAGACAGAAAGAGCAGAGACAAGATGGAAGATACCGCAAAAGAACTTGAAGAGAAGGGCGTGAAGCTTATTCTCGGAGAGGATTATCTTGAGGACATAAACGAGGAGATAATATTCAGATCTCCCGGTATAAGGTACGATAAACCTCAGCTTTGTAAAGCGGTGGAAAACGGAGCTTTACTTACCTCAGAAATGCAGCTCTTTTTTGAGCTTTGCCCTGCCGCTATTATCGGCATAACGGGAAGCGACGGAAAGACCACGACTACCACTTTGATATCAAAGCTTATTGAGATGCAGTACGGAAAAGTTTATGTTGGAGGTAATATCGGCAGACCGCTTTTGCCTCTTGTCGAGGAGATGGGAAAGGATGACTACGCGGTCGTGGAGCTTTCGAGTTTTCAGCTTCATACAATGACTCTTTCTCCGAAGATCTCCGTAGTCACGAATATATCTCCCAACCATCTTGATTACCACAAGGATATGGAAGAATATATAGACGCAAAAAAGAATATTTTTTTAAATCCCGGGAATGAAAGACTCGTTATAAATGCGAAAAACGCTGTGACTGCAAAGTTTGCCGACTTTGCTCGCGACGGAGCAGAGACGGTTCCTTTTTTGTCAGAAGAGGGCGTATATGAAAAAGATGGCACTATCTTTTACGGAGATGATGCTGTGCTTGAAACAAAGGATATCCTTATACCCGGACGTCATAACGTTGAAAATTATATGGCGGCTGTCGGAGCACTTTACGGAATAGTGGACAAGAAGAATTTTGTCGAACTTGCAAAGACTTTCGGAGGAGTGGAACACCGAATTGAACTGATCAGAGAGCTTGACGGAGTAAAATATTACAACAGTTCCATAGACTCCAGTCCCAGCAGGACCGCAGCGGCGCTTAATTCCTTCGGCAGTAAGCTTATAGTTATTTGCGGAGGTTACGATAAACAGATACCATTTGAGCCTCTTGCGGATGTCCTTTGTAAAAAAGCTAAGGTCGTTGTTCTGACAGGAGCGACTGCGGGAAAGATAAAAGCTGCACTTTTGGCTCATCCCGATTTCCCCTCTTCTGGAATTTGTGTGATCGAGGAAAGTGACTTTACAAAAGCGGTAAACGCAGCTCAAAAAGCGGCGGTTAGCGGTGATACGGTAATACTTTCTCCTGCCTGCGCCAGCTTTGACGCTTTTCCGAATTTCGAAGTCAGAGGCAGAAGATTCAAAGAAATAGTTTTAGGATTTTAAAAACCTTGCGTGCAAGGTTTTTAAAATTTTTGTGAATTTTTCGATGTAAAAACAGAAAGTAGAAACGTAAGTGCAAGTTAATTTCGAAAAATGGAAAAAAATACGAAAAAAAGCATATAATTCACTATAAATTTTGGCTCGAAATATGGACTTTTGAGAAATAATGTAGTATAATTAAACAGATATAATTAGTTATGATTATATTTAATATAAATAGGGGGTAGCCTAAAAATGAAAAAGAAGTTAACAACAGTTCCGTTCCAAGGTACGGAAGAGCAGAAGGCGAAGCTTGATGCTGTTATTGAAAAGTATCGCGGAACACAGGGAGCAATGATGCCCGTTCTTCAGCAGGCACAGGACATTTACGGATATCTTCCGATCGAAGTTCAGAAGATGGTCGCAGAAGGAATGGACGTTTCTCTTGAAGAAATCTACGGTATCGTTTCGTTCTACTCACAGTTTGCACTTAACCCCAAGGGAAAGTATGCAGTTGCAGTATGTCTTGGAACCGCATGCTACGTAAGAGGATCGCAGGCTGTATTTGACAAGGTATGTGAGGACCTCGGTATCGGCGGCGGAGATGTTACGCTTGACGGTAAATTTTCCGTTGAAGCTACACGTTGCGTAGGTTGTTGCGGTCTCGCACCTGTAATGACCATAAACGAAGACGTTTACGGTAAGATCACAGCTGACGATGTACCCGGTATTCTTGCAAAGTATAAAGCCTAAAGCTGTTTTTACGGAGGAACAAAAATCATATGAAAATCGGCACTATTGCAGAGCTACTCAACGCTAAAGTTCTTTGCGGTGAGAACAAGCTTGGGACACATGTATATTCGGCCTGCGGTGCGGACATGATGAGTGACGTACTTGCTTTTGTGAAGGATCAGGCTGTACTTCTTACGGGACTTGTTAACCCGCAGGTGGTACGTACTGCCGAAATGATGGACATGCGCTGTATAGTGTTTGTCCGCGGTAAAACTCCGTCGGAAGAAATAGTCAGACTTGCTGATGAAGCAGGTATAGTACTGCTTGGCTCAGAGGAGCGTATGTATGTAGCATGCGGAAAGCTATACTCCGCCGGGCTTGTAGGAGGGAAACTTGCCGATCATGAATGAGTTGATCAAATTCCATTATGACATAGACGGTTCAGACTTCAGTTCTGCCGGTGAAGCATCCGTAAATGCAAAAAAGATGCTTCGACAGCTCCACATTTCTCCCGAGATCATCAGGAGGGTCTCTATAGCTATGTATGAAGGAGAGATCAATACAGTCATCCATGCTAACGGCGGTGCGGTAGATGTAATTGTATATTCCGACAGAATAACTATTGTGTTTACCGATGACGGTCCGGGTATTGCGGATATTTCACTTGCAATGCAGGAAGGATTTTCTACTGCAAAGGACAACATCAGAAATCTCGGCTTTGGTGCCGGAATGGGCCTGCCGAATATGAAGAGATACACAGATACGATGCATATAGAATCGGAGCTCGGTAAAGGAACTACAGTAACTATGGAGGTCTTTATCGATTCGGAAAAATCCGTATAATCGAAGAGCCAAATGATATTGCAAAGGAGGGATTCTTGTGCCGGTCAATCACTCGGTTTATCTAATAGAAGATAAATGTAAGGGCTGTACGACTTGTCTCAAACGCTGTCCTACGGAAGCGATAAGAATACGCGACGGTCATGCGGTGATAAAAACAGAAAAGTGTATAGACTGCGGTGAATGCATACGCGTTTGCCCCAACAAAGCAAAGAAATCCAATTACGATGATCTTTCGACTCTTGATGATTTTAAGTGGAAGATAGCTATTCCGGCTCCCGTGCTTTGCGGACAGTTTGACAATCTTGATGATGTGGATTACGTTTTGACGGGACTGCTTGATCTTGGATTTGATGACGTATACGAAGTCGCACGTGCAGCTGAGATCGTTTCGGAATGTGCAAGACTGTATCTTCAGTCAGAGGATATACCGAAGCCTATCATCAGCTCGGCATGCCCAGCGGTCGTGAGAATAATCTCTATAAGATTTCCGTCACTATGCCGAAATGTGTTGCCGCTCTTACCTCCGATCGAGGTAGCTGCAATGAACGCAAAGGCTGAAGCTATAAAAAATCATCCTGAGCTGAAACCGGAGGACATAGGTGTATTTTTCATTTCTCCCTGTCCTGCTAAGGTAAGCTACGTAAGAAATCCCATAGGCATTGAAAAGAGCTGTGTAGACAGAGTTCTTTCGATAAAAGATATATACATACCGCTCGTCTCGGCAATGAACAAGATAACGGAACCTAAGTCATTGTCCCGCACGGGTCTTATAGGACTCAGCTGGGCAGGCTCCGGCGGAGAGGCATCGTCTCTCTTCAATGATAAATATCTTGCCGCAGACGGTATAGAAAACGTAATTAAGGTACTTGATGAGATAGATAACGAAAATATCAGAGGGCTTGAGTTTGTAGAACTTAACGCTTGTAATGGAGGATGTGTAGGAGGTGCAATGAATGTTGCCAATCCTTATATTTCCAAAGCAAGGCTCAAGAGCCTTCGCAGATATCTTCCCGTCTCTCAGAATCATATTACCGACGTATCAGATGATGAGGCGCTTGTAATACCTGAAAAATTCAAGTGGACGAAAGCGCTGAAATACGATCCCGAAGTAAATAAAAATATGGCTGAAGCTATTTTGAAAATGAAAGATGTACAGCGGCTTTGCGACAGTCTGCCTGATCTTGACTGCGGCTCATGCGGTGCACCTTCGTGCCTCGCGTTTGCCGAAGATATAGTTGAGGGCGAGGCTGATGAGGCGGATTGCATCATAAAACTGAGGGATCTTTTAAGAAATAAATCCGGGGACGGTGAAGAAAAGAAATGACCGTAAAGGAACTTATTGAAAAGCTTGGACTTGAAGTATTGAACTCAAGCGATACAAACAGAGAGATAAACGGCGGATATGCAGGCGATCTTCTCAGTTGGGTAATGGGCAGAGCAAAGAGCGATGAAGCATGGGTGACCATTATGACAAACGTAAACGTTGTTGCTGTTGCTTCTCTCGTAGATCTTGCTTGCGTCGTAATTGCTGAAAATTCGGAAGTTGATGCAGATGTTATTGCGGCTGCCGAAAAGAAGCAGATCAATCTTTTGCGAAGCGAAAGACCTATGTTTGAGCTTTGCAAGGAAATTGCTGACAATCTGTAAGCGGATACATTAAACAATATAAGGCGGTGAAAAAATGGTTACTGATCTTTCATATGATCTGCATATCCATTCATGCCTTTCGCCCTGCGGAGACGACGATATGACTCCGGCGAATATTGCCGGTATGGCTCATATAAAAGGACTTGACGTAGCGGCGCTCACCGATCATAACACCTGTAAAAATTGTCCTGCTTTTTTTGAGGCGTGTGAATACTACGGTGTCGTACCCGTTGCGGGAATGGAACTTACTACCGCAGAGGATATACATATGATTGCTCTGTTTCCCGAACTCAGTTCGGCAATGAACTTTTCGGCAGAAATAGAGAAGCATATGTTCAGAATAAAGAATGATCCCGATATTTTCGGAAGACAGCTTATTCTCGATTGTGAGGACCGCATCATAGGTGAGGAAGAAAATCTACTGGTCAACGCTACGGATCTTGATGTAGATTCTGCCGTGAACCTTTGCAAGAGCTTAGGCGGAATAATGTATCCCGCACACATTGACCGTAACTCCAACGGAATGGCTGCCATTCTTGGCGGAATACATTATTCCGCCTAAGCT
>SVSF01000076.1 GCA_015064425.1 Oscillospiraceae bacterium
ATACTCGTATTTTCCTGTTTCCTCGGGGCATGAGGAAAGAGAAATGCATACTGCATCTTTTGCCGCTACCTTTGAGCTTGAAGAGAAGATCTCAAGGTATCTGAAGCCGTGATATGTAAATTTAGGCTCATATTCCTCAAAACCGTCTGTAGCTGGAATGTATCTGTCTCTTACAATGGCGCCTCTCATATTGGCGTAATAAGGCTCTCCGTTTTCTTTAAGGGCTTCGGAATATCTAAGTGTTATAAGCTTACCCGCCTCTCCCTTTAGCTTCAGTCTTACAGTGCCTGCGGTAACTTTGCCGAAATCAAGCAATATATGTCCGTTTTCAAATACACGGCTGTTTATGGGAGAAAGCTCCTCGTACGCACTTACAGGATCAGCCTTCATGGGGAGCATATCGGCTTTTGTATCCTCTGCAACTATAACGGGTCTGAACGCTGCATTTTCCGGCAAGTATCTTGCATCATAGTATTCACCGTCGTATATGTCACTTGATCTTAGGGGCATATCAAGAGTAGATTCCCAGCTTTCGTCACTGAGTATCTCGTTTATACCGCTTTCTGTCCTCATCCGGAGTTGAGCATAAAGGGCGGTCTTTCTTCCGTATTTACTGCGGAGGGTCTGAGGACCGAATACGTTTATCATTCCTATACGTCCGGCATACCATCCGTCTGCAGTCTGTGCGGATATCTCATTTTTACCCGCCTTGAGCAAAGAACTTACGTCTACGGCTCTGTATTCGATAAAACTGTCGTAGTCTGTCAGACCGGGAAGCAGATATGCATTCTTTTCAACGTTTTTTCTATTGATATATACCTCGCAAAGTCCGTGAGCACTGTAGTACAGCATAGCCTCCTCAGGTACCTTGTCAAGAGAGAAGCTCTTACGGAAATAGGGCTGACGGTTCTGTATTGCGGGACCTTCTGTATGCCATATTATTTCTCCGTCCGTAAGCTTCTGTGCACCGTAGGCTTCTCCGAGTCCTACACATTCATCCTTTGCGGTCACCTTGCATCCGAGAGCAAGATTTTTAGTATTGTCCATTACTTCTATCTGGGACAAGGCAAATGCATACTCATCAGTCCTGAACTGATCAAGCAAAAGCGCTTCAACTAAAATATATCTTCCTCTTATTTCGGCACATTCCGTATATACGGGCTGGATACCCGGGTTGGGAAAGTCCGAACAACTTTCGTCCCGTATCACTTTTCCATCGGACATATCTTCGTTCTCGGAAACCGTAATGCGGTAACGCAAAGGAAACGCATATCCGGGGAAATCGTTGATGTTTGGCAGATCGTGAGGACGGAATCCGTAGAGAATAACGCTGTCAAAGCTCTTTACCTCTCCGAGATCGACTTTTACCCACTTTGTATCATTTGCTCTATCAGATACCGCGGAAAGATATCCTGCCCTATATGGACTGCTTATTACTCCTTCGTAGCTATCCTCTATCCATTTGGCACAAAGCTCATTTTCGGTAAGTGCCATACGGAAGCAGATCTCATCTGAACGTAAAAATATATCCTCTTTGCCGTCGCTTACCAGGGCTTCGGCACAGCAGAAATATTTTTCACCCGCCTTGAGCGGTAAACCTTTGTAGTCTATATCTACGGTCTCACTGTCCTCGCATACTCCCGAATCCCAAAGATCGTTTTCCCCCTTTTTGCTTCCTACGGTGATGCGGTAGCTTTTTTGAAAAATTCCTCTTGTATCGGAGCTTATTCCGTAAGAGAAATTAACGTCCTCCGGCAAAAGAGCGGACGGCTCATCCATTCGGTTACAACTGAAATTTATAATAGACGCTTTCAGCATATTTTGTTCCTTTCAATAAGTAAATTTATCTATATTAATTATATCAAAAGCGAAAGTTAATTCAATGTACAATATGCACAAAAATTGGGTAAAAGATTGTATAAATGTGGAATTGATTTGTTCTTTTTTTATATGGTAAAATAAAATATATAAGAAAATTTATTTTGGAGGATCCTATGAAAAATTATATTTCTCTTGACGGAAAATGGAAAGCTCTTACAGTTATTCCCGATGGCAAAGAGATAAATATAGAAGCAGACGTTCCCGGAATGATACATCTCGACCTTGAAAGGGAAGGGATAATACCCGAAATGTTTTACAGAGATAATGCGGATCAGTGCCAATGGGTAGAATATTGCTATTGGACGTACAGCCGTGAATTCGAAGTGCCGGAAGATGCTTGCCTTGATTGGGCGGTCATTGAATTCGGAGGTCTGGATACATATGCGGATATAACGATAAACGGTGTACAGGTCGGAAAGACAGCAAATATGTTCGTTCCCCACCGCTTTGATATTTCAAAGATACTTAAAAAAGGAAAGAACAATATAAGCGTTGCATTCACTCCCTATCAGGCAATGATAGAGGGTAAGCCTCTTGACTTTCCCGCTGCTTTCAATAAATCCGAGCGCGTACATGTTCGCCGTATGCAGTGTACCTTTTACTGGGACTGGGTAAACCGTTTTATTACTTTCGGACTTTGGCGCTCAGTTAAGATATATTTTTACGACAAGTCTTATATTGAAAGCCTTTTTGCATATACACATGATATTGCAAAGACCAGCGCTTCGGTCAACATTCATTTTAATACCGAATATAAGGACGATGAATATATAGCAAAGGCTGATCTCGAGATCTTTTCTCACGAAGGTTATCCCGTTTGGTCTGTTTGTGACTTTAAAATAAAAGACAGACAAATGAGACTTCAGGCAGATATAAGAGACCCCGAGCTTTGGTGGCCTGTAGGTTACGGAGAGCAGCCCCTTTATACCATAAAGGCAACCCTTTACGGAGAAAACGGAGAGATACTCGATACTAAAGAAGAGCAGTTTGGAATACGTACTGTACGTATTGAACAGCTTCAGGACATAAAGGGATCCTCTGACTACGAGAAGACTATGGCATTCCGTGAAAAAGGAGAACGTGGCGGAGAAACTCCCGGCACAAGCTTCATTCTTTTGGTTAACGGAGAAAGAATATTCTGTAAAGGCGGAAACTGGGTACCCTGCGAACCTTTCCCCTGCAACATACCCAAAGCAAAGTATGAAAGGCTTGTTTCGTATGCTGCCGAGGGAGGACTTAACTTGCTTCGTATTTGGGGCGGCGGTATATACGAATCCGAGGACTTCTACAATGCCTGCGACAGAATGGGCGTTATGATCTCTCAGGACTTTATGTTGGCCTGTGCGCATTTCCCCGAAAACGACGAGGAGTTTATGGACAATATGAAGTATGAGATACCTCTTGCGGTAAAGATGCTTCGTAATCACCCCTCTATCGTATGGTGGGCAGGAGATAACGAGAATGCAATGCATTACGATTGGGATGCAAGAAAAGCTCCGGGCGTTAAGCTCTGCCGCGAGGTATTCTATCCTACGCTTGACAGACTCGATCCTTCTCGTCCCTTCAGACCTACAAGCCCTTACGGCGGACTCAACAACTGCAATCCTACCGACGGAGATAGCCACATGTCGTGGTGGGGCGGTCTCGGAGACTACAGACAGAACGTTAAGATGATGGGACGCTTTGCAAGTGAGAGCGTATTCTTCGGTTCACCTCTTCTTACTTCGCTGCGCAAATTTATGACTGATGAAGATATTGCATCTCCCGATAAAGAGATGTTTGAATATCACGTTAAAGATAATCCCCATAAGCCTGAGGGGGCACCCACTCTTTATGAGGGAATGAGGATACAGAGCGAGAAGATAATGGGCGTTCCCGCTTCTGCAGAAGACAAAATATATCGAGACGCTTACGTGCAGTACGAATGGGCAAGAGTAAGTATGGAAGCGGCAAGACGCGGAAAATGGTATACGGCGGGACTTCAGTATTGGATGTATAATGATTGCTGGCCTGCAGTTGGCCTTTCCACAATTGATTACTATCTTGTACCTAAGGGATCGTATTATGCGCTCAAACGTGCCGCGAGACCGGTAATTGCATCAGTGAACGACAGAAAAGACGGATATGAGCTGTGGACACTGAACGACAGTCTTATGGATGCTTCCGGAAATATGCTTGTTTATGTGCAGAAGTTCGGTGGAGAGAGAAGAATATTAAGAAATATCAGCTTCCATTCACGCGCAAACGAAAACGATCTTATAAGCTTTATAAGCACCGAGGAAGCTGCTCTTAAGGTAAATGAAGTTCTTGTATGCGAAATAAAAGGAGATGGAGTATGCGACCGCGCCTTGTTCTTCAAGGAAATACCTGCGAATATACCTTTCCCCAAGGCAAAGGTAAAGGTGAAGATAAACAAGAAGGATTCCACACTTACGGTTAAGACAGACAAATACGCCAGAGGAATTATTTTCGACGGAGATATGGTATTTGAGGATAACTTCTTTGACCTTCTTCCCGGAGAGGAAAGAACCTTGAAGTATGAGTGCTTAGGCGATTACGATCCCGTCCTTATGCAGACTTTCTGCTTCAACGGAGATATAAAATAAAAGAAAGCCCTGCGGCTATAATACCGCAGGGCTTGTTTCATAAAAATTATTCCATAACAGGGAGGGTAGATCCGCCGAAAGGCATAACGATGTATTTTGCATCCTTACCCTTTGCCTCAATGGCAGCTTTCATTGCTTCCTCTACGGAAGAGAAGGGCTCGAAATTAATGCTTCTTATAAAGTCGGGATCAAGGTCGCTTACCAAGAAAATCCGTGCCTTTTCAAGTACCATTGCAACTGCGGCTGCTTTGTGTCCGCCAAGCTCGAAATGCTCCTTGATATCGGTTATCATGGTAGAAGGATCGGGATGAGTAGTCATCCATCTCTCGAATACCGCACTTCCAAGGCCTTCAGCACAAGATGCTAACCAGATAATAATGCCGCCGTCCTTTACTGCATGCTTGGAGTTGTCAAGAGCCTTCTGTGCCTGATACATATTAAGATCCTTGGGGTATCCGCCTGCAGAGACTACAACGATATCGGCTTTTTCATCTATCTTGCACTTGTAGAACTGGTCAAGGAAAGCACAACCTGCTCTGTGAGCTTCAACGTGATGTCCGCTTACGCAGCAGATTATCTCCTTTTTTTCACTGAGAACTACGTTTACAATATAGTCTATACCGCATATAAGTCCCGCTTCTTCAATATCGTCTCTTACGGGATTATTCTTCATATTTCCGGAACAAGCCTCAGGGTATATCATTCGGCTGTGGTTGGATTGTATTGCATCTCTTGTGGATACACCGGGCATTATAGCCTTAGCGCCTCCGGAATAACCTGCAAAGTAGTGATATTCAATATTTCCAACACAGATCTTAAAGTCAGCTTCGGCAACGGCTCTGAATACGTCAACGGGAGTGCCCTTTTCGGTAGTTCCCATATGTACGCAGTCTTTAACGTCGGAGTCGATACAGTTTACTCTTTCAAATACCTCGTCTCCAACAAGATGTCTCATTTCCTCTTCTGTGTGAGCACGGTGGCTGCCGAGAGCAAAAACTACGGTGATATCGCTGTCGGGAACTCCTGCAAGAGAAAGTTCGTTTATAATTTCGGGAATAATGATGTAGCTGGGGCAGGGTCTGGTAATATCGCTTGTAACGATAACTACCTTCTGTCCTGCTTTTACCTTTTCGGAAAGACGGGGAGCTCCTATGGGTTCTCTTAAAGAACGAACTACCTCATCCTTTCCTGTAAGACCTATTTTAACTTCATTTGGGGTCATAACTCCGATAACAGAGCTGTCCTCAAAGCTGACGGATAATTTTTCTTTGCCATAACCTAATTTGACTTCCATTTGAACCTCCGGAGTACAGTCATTCATATCATCTTCAACGTACATTATAAATATAAAAGCGCAATAAGTCAAGCAGTGCAGGCAAAATAAAAAAGGTCTGCACGAGGCAAACCTAGATTATTTGCTTGGGTCAAGCCATCTTATTTAAAATAAGAGTAAACTGGCTCTTCTTGTGAGCTGCTGCGTTCTTATGAAGAATTCCGCGTGTAACAGCACGGTCAAGCTTCTTAACTGCGTCCTTGTAAAGAACTGCTGCGGTCTCCTTGTCACCTGCTTCTACAGCTGCTGCATACTTCTTCATAGCAGTCTTAAGAGCTGTCTTAAGCATTTTGTTCTGAGCGGTCTTTGTTTCAGCAACCAAAACACGCTTTTTTGCTGACTTAATGTTCGGCAAATCGTTCACCTCCCTGAAGGTACTTTATTTTCACAGAGTGATTGTACCACAAGTTTTGGGAAATATCAAGCCTTTTTTAATTTTTTGAAAAATTTTTTTAAAAAAAGGAAATTATTAATTTTTTGTAAACATTTCATTTTTGCTTGACAATAATACAATTCCGTGATAAAATATTAAACTGCACAGACAGCGCAATATTTTGGTAAATATTATTAAAATATTAATATATATAAATAAAAATGAAGCCTTCAGAGATCATGCTTAACGTTTAATAAGATTCGCTGAACGGAAGATCCCTTTTTTGAAAAATTTATTGTTTATAATTCGACTGTAACCAGCATGTCGTACGGATGATAAAATTTTTCAAAAAAAATTTTTCGAACAGATTTTTACTGGATGTCAAGTATGGTCTCATTACTTTGAATGGAGTGATTACTTAATGGTAAAGCCGCACAAACTCGGTAAAAACGTCAGAATGAGCTTTTCCAAGATCGACGAAGCTATCGAGATGCCGAATCTGATCGAAGTACAGAAGAAGTCCTATAATTGGTTCATCAACGAAGGACTCCGCGAAGTACTCAGAGACGTATCTCCCATCGTGGATTATTCCGGAAATCTGTTCATCGAATTCGTGGATTACTCTCTTGATTCCACCCCCAAGTATCCTGTAGAGGAGTGCAAGGAAAGAGACGTAAACTACGCAGCGCCTCTCAGAGTTACTGTCAGACTTTATAACAAGTTGACTGAAGAGGTTATCGAAAGAGAGATCTTCATGGGCGACTTCCCGCTTATGACAGACAACGGAACCTTCGTAATTAACGGAGCTGAAAGAGTTATCGTTTCTCAGATAGTTCGTTCTCCCGGTATCTATTACGAGACCTCTATCGATAAAACCGGTAAACAGCTCTTCGCTGCAACGGTTATTCCTTACCGCGGAGCATGGCTTGAATATGAAACGGACGTAAACGACGTATTCTATGTTCGTATCGATAAGAACAGAAAGGTCCCCGTAACGGTACTTATCAGAGCTCTCGGCATTGGCAGAGATGATGAGATAAGAGCTGTATTCGGTGATATACCCAAGATAAATGCCACTATCGAAAAAGATATGGCAAAGGCAGAGGCGGAAAAGAACGGTACCTCTGAGGTGGACGAGGCTCTTAAGGAAATATACAAGAGACTCCGTCCCGGCGAGCCTCCTCTCGTAGAGAGCGCACAGACACTTATCAACAACCTCTTCTTTGACCCCAAGAGATATGACCTTATGGACGTCGGAAGATATAAGTTTGATAAGAAGCTTGCACTTGCTTACCGTGTAGAGGGCAAGGTACTCGCAAGACCCGTTATCGACCCCATAACAGGTGAGATCATTGCCGATGCCGGAGAGACCATCACAAGCGAGCAGGCTGAACGTATTGATGCTTGCTGTGCAAACGAAGTATACCTCAGACTCGAAAACGGAGAAGAGTTCAGAGTATTCTCTAACGGAACGATATTCCCCGAAAATATTCTCGGATACGATCTGCGCGACTGCGGTATTAACGAAAAGTGTAACTTTAAGCTTCTCACAGAGATTGCCGAACAGTACGGCGATGACGTGGAAGGACTCAAAGAAGAGTGCAGAAGAAGAGCTCACGAGCTTGCTCCCAAGCACGTTACAAAGGAAGATATTTTTGCTTCCATCAACTACCTTATCGCACTTTCCTATGATATCGGTAATGTTGACGATATTGACCATTTGGGCAACCGCCGTCTCCGTTGCGTAGGCGAGCTTCTTCAGAATCAGCTCCGTATCGGATTTGCAAGAATGGATAAGATAGTCAAAGAAAGAATGACTATTCAGGAAAGTGAGTCCATAACTCCCGAAACACTTATTAACATAAGACCCGTAGTAACTTCTATAAGAGAGTTTTTCGGATCATCTCCCTTATCTCAGTTTATGGACCAGAATAACCCCCTGGCAGAGTTGACTCACAAACGTAGACTTTCAGCTCTCGGTCCCGGCGGTCTTTCCCGTGACCGCGCATCCTTTGAAGTACGTGACGTACATTATACTCACTACGGAAGAATGTGCCCCATAGAGACCCCCGAAGGACCTAACATCGGTCTTATCTCCTATCTTGCAACATATGCAAAGATAAATGACTACGGATTTATTGAAGCTCCTTACCGCAGGGTTGACAAGGAGACAGGCATAGTTACCGACGAGATCAGATATATGACTGCAGACGCAGAGGATAATTATATCGTTGCTCAGGCAAACGAGCCTCTCGATGAAAACGGAAGATTCGTAAATAAAAAGGTAACCGTAAGAAACAGAGCGGAGATCCTCGAAATAGACAATACTATGGTAGATTATATGGACGTATCGCCTAAGATGGTCGTTTCCGTTGCTACCGCTATGATCCCCTTCCTTGAAAACGATGACAACACCCGTGCGCTCATGGGCTCCAACATGCAGAAGCAGGCAGTGCCCCTTATGGTGACCGACTCTCCTATCGTCGGAACCGGTA
>SVSF01000077.1 GCA_015064425.1 Oscillospiraceae bacterium
GTGGTCAACTTGCATATGGAGGGACAGGAAATATTTTGATGCGGTTTGTCAGTCCATAGTTAATATGATAAACGAAACCCTTGATCGCGTACCGCTTGCCGATTGGTACTACACAAGTTCCGCTGATTACATAGCATTCAGAAACAGAAGCGTAGTAGGAGGCCTATATATCAATCTTCTTGATTAAAATTATAGCATTGATCAATAACCAAGATCGGTTGCTATTGTATGGGAGGGATTATGAATGTAGGTCAGTAACTTCTTTCTCGGACTGCTCGAAGGCCGATTTGATCTGTTCTTCGGTGAGAGCCATCATGAAGTTGTTTATTGACGAAAAAACTGATCATTTTATTCTCATACGATTGAAAGAATAGTAGAATTAATAAAAAACACCTATTAAGGTAAGAATAGAAAAAATTCGACAAGTTTTAACTTGTCGAATTTTTTTGCCCAAGCTGCAGTCTTGGTATATTACCGCCGCGCCAAGTGCGGTGTATATCTTTTTTACACCGGAAACGCTTGATTTTTCGCTTGAACAACAAATGATTTTATGCTATACTGATTCAGAAAATAAGGAGAGGGAATGATGATCATTGAGAGAGTAGCTGCTATGCTTGCGAGTCATTCTAGCTGCCGTTTTTTAATCACGGAAGAGGTAAAAAAATGAGTTTAAAATACGTATTGTTTGATATGGACGGAACCCTTCTCCCTATGGATCAGGATCTTTTTATAAGAAAATATTTTGAGAGCCTTTCGGCAAAGCTTTCTTTGAGGGGATATGAACCGAGGGAGCTTGTGGATGCTATGTGGAAAGGCATCTATGCTATGATGTATAATGACGGTACAAGGACAAATGAAAAGGCGTTTTGGGACGTTTTCGGTGGGATTTACGGTGAGAAGGCTTACCGTGATATAGTTTACTTTGACGAATATTATAGATTCGATTTTGATTCAGTAAAGGCGTTTTGCGGATATGATCCCAAGGCGGCGGAAACTTTGAAGAAAATTAAAGCTTTGGGGCTCAAAACGGTTCTTGCCACAAATCCCGTTTTCCCATCTGTTGCTGTAGAAAAAAGAATATCATGGGCAGGTATATCACACAAGGAATTCGAGTTTTATACCAGCTATGAAAATGTATCCCATTGTAAACCCGATCCGGGATATTACAAGGAGATAGCGGAAAAGCTCGGAGCAGAGCCCCGGGAATGCCTTATGGTAGGAAATGATACTACGGATGATATGGCTGCAGAGCAACTCGGTATGAAGGTATTCCTTCTTACAGATAATCTCATAAACAAAAAAAACGCCGACGTAAATATGTATCCAAACGGAGGCTTTGATGAGCTTTATGACTACGTTTGCCGTATTCTTCGTTAAAAAGACGAAAGACAAGTTTTTTTGTTGTATCAAATTATGAGAAGTAGAGAATCTACATAGAATATATTGACAAACTAATGCCGTTAGCATATAATGCTAACGGCATTAGCTTTACTTGATCGGAGGTGTATTTGTGCCCAGAGTAGGATTAAATAAAAAGACGATAGTAGACGCTGCGGTAAAGCTTATGGAGGAAAAAGGATATGAAGAGTTTTCTCTGCGTATTTTGGCTGACAGCTTAAACGTAAAGACTGCTTCGCTATATAACCACATAAGCGGAATGGATGAGCTTATTGCCAATGTCGGCGAATATGCGGTAGGTGCCTTGAATGAAGCTCAGTACAAGGCAATAGAGGACCTTCAAAAGAGAGAGGCGATCCTTGCCCTTGCCTTAGCGTACAGACGCTATGCGAAAGAGCACCCTGAGATGTATAAGGTAGTTATGAGCCTTTACAAGACAAAAAAGGAGATAATCGAAAGATCAGCTGTTCCCGTTCCTGCTCCCTTTATGCAGGTTCTTGGCGACTATCCTCTTGATGAAAAGGAAAAGATGCATTGGCAGAGAGTTTTAAGAAGCATACTGCATGGCTTTTTATCTCAGGATGAGGCGGGATATTTCTGTCATTTTCCCATAGATGAAAATGAAAGCTATGTACTAGGTATCGACTGTTTTATTGACGGGCTTGAAGCTTACGTATACAAAAAAGAGCAGTTTTTGGCGGAAAAGGAAAGAAAGGAAGCTTTTAGCTGACATGAGTAGGAAAAAGAGAAAAGTCTTTCTTCTGGTATGGCTGTCACTGATAGTTATATGTATATTGGGAGCTTTGCTTTCGGGCTCACAAGAGAAGCATGAGACCATAAAGGAAATGATGAAGGATGCTGTTCTTCACGAGAGCAATAAGATCGACTTGTTTGGAGTAACGGAAGTTAATCCGGCGGTTGCGGCAGCATTCACGGTTACGGGAATATTGCTTGTTCTGGCTTTGGCGGTAAGGATATTCGCAGTGCCGAAATTTAAAATAGTTCCCGGAAAATTACAGATGCTGCTGGAACAGCTTGTGGGATTTTTCGAGGGACTCGGAAAAACCAACAGTCCTCACAGACATAAATTTTTGAACGTATATATATTCAGTGCGGGTGTATATATTTTCTTCAGTACAGTATTTGAACTGTTCGGTGTTCAGGCAACGAGTACGCACGGGGCGGTAATAGCTTTGCCCGCACCTTTGTCGGACATAAATGCCGCGATAGCCATGGGATGCATGTCTTACCTTGTGATAATGTCAGGCGGCATTGCCTCAAACGGTATAAAGGGAATAGGTAAGACCTTAAAAGATTTTTCGCTTCCCATATCCATGAGCTTCCGACTTTTCGGAGCTATGCTCAGCGGACTTCTTGTCACCGAAATGGTGTATTACTACGTAGGGCTTTCGTTTGCGCTTCCCGTAGTGGTAGCGGTATTGTTTACTTTGCTGCACGCACTTATACAAACTTACGTACTTACAATGCTCACCTCTGTGTTCTACGGTGAATCGGCGGAGAAGAGCGAAAAAAAGATAAAGAATAAACATTAAAGGAGATATAAAAATGAGATCTTTTATCAAGATAATGGCAGTTACGGTAATTATGGCAATTCTTTTTACAGCGTTTGCTTCCGCTATATGTGCAGAGGAAGCAGCTCCCGTAGAACAGGCTCAGACTGAGGAAACATCCGTTAAAGTAGATTCTACGGGAATAAAGGCTATTGCAGCAGCAATCACTATAGCAGTTGTATCTGCAATAGGCGCTATCGCTATGGGTAAGGCTATTGAAAGATCCGTTGAGGGTATTTCCCGTCAGCCCGAAGCTGAGGGCAAGATAAGAACGTCTCTTATGCTTGGTCTCGTTTTCGTCGAGACAGCTATAATTTACGCTCTTATTATTGCGGTACTTATTATATTCGTACTCTGATAAAGGAGGAGCGATAGTATGGGATTACCGCTGAATATCGATCTTCAGCAGATATTTCTGCATGCTCTTAACTTCGTTATTCTTACCGGCGGACTTTATTTCCTTCTTTACTCTCCCGTGAAGAAATTTATGGACGGAAGAATGTCATATTATGCAGAGATGGATAAGAAGGCAAAGGAAGACCTTGAAGAGGCCCGCAGGTACAATGCAGAAGCAAAAGCGCTATTCGACAATGCAGGTAAAGAAATAACCGAGAGACGTGAAAGAGCAGACGAAGAGCTGGACAGATATACTGCAGACAAGATCAAAGAAGCCAATGAAAAAGCAGAAAAGATAATCAGCGATGCAAGAGCAAGCGCTGATGAGAAAAAGCACGAAATAATGGAAAATGCTGAAAAAGATATTCTCCTTTTGACAAAGGAAGCAGCTTCAAGAATGATTTACGAAAGTACGGATGAGGCTTATGAAGCATTTTTGAAAACGGCGGAAAAGGATCTTTGAAATGACAAGTAATTCTGAAAAGCTTACAGCAAAACTTTTTAGTGATACTGCTCCCAAAAAGGATGTTTTCGATAGGCTTACATCATTTGTAAGAGCAAAGCACGGTGAGCACGTGTCCCTTGAATGGGTGGAGGATGGCTCTATACAAAGGGGCTTCCGTCTTGAAGTGGGCACTCTTGTATACGACTGGACGGAAAGAGGACTTTTCTCACAGCTTGAGAGCCGTATTGAAGCTCTTTATGAGCACAAGGACGAAGCACTTCTCCCTCTCATAAAGGATTCTATATCTCTGTGGATACCGAAGGTAATAGCAGAGGAGTCGGGAGAAGTTTTATCCGTATCCGACGGAATAGCTACCGTATCCGGTCTTATGAACGCCGCTTACGGAGAAATATTGCTTTTCGAGTCGGGGATCAAGGGTATGGTCCTTGAGCTTGGACGTGACGAGGTGGGATGTATACTTTTTGACGACGGTGAAAATATCGTTCAGGGCAGCCGAGTAAAAAGAAGCGGAAGGACCGCAGGTATGCCCGTGGGAGAGTCTTTTATCGGAAGAGTTGTCAATGCGCTGGGAGAACCTATAGACGGAAAGGGCAGTATCAAGGCCGCTGCATACCGTCCAATGGAAAATCCTGCACCCGGTATCATCGACAGGCAAAGTGTAAATGAACCCATGGAGACCGGTATACTTATGATAGACTCTATGTTCCCCATAGGAAAGGGTCAGCGTGAGCTTATAATAGGTGATAGGCAGACGGGAAAGACGTCTATTGCCGTTGACACGATTGTCAACCAAAAGGGCAAGAACGTAATCTGCATATACGTGGCTATAGGTCAAAAAGCAAGTTCGGTATCTCAGCTTGTGGATACTTTGACTGCTATGGGTGCTATGGAATATACCACGGTCGTATATTCCGGAGCGGGAGACCCTGCATCCTTACAGTATATCGTACCTTATTCCGGATGTGCAGTGGGTGAATACTTTATGGAAAAAGGAAGAGACGTACTTATAATTTACGATGATCTTTCAAAGCATGCGGTGGCATACAGAACCCTTAGTCTGCTTCTCGGACGCTCCCCGGGAAGAGAAGCATACCCCGGAGACGTATTCTATCTTCATTCAAGACTTCTTGAAAGAGCGGCTCATCTTTCCGATAAGCTCGGAGGGGGAAGTATGACAGCGCTCCCAATAGTGGAAACTCAGGCGGGAGACGTTTCCGCATATATCCCCACTAATATAATATCAATAACCGACGGACAGATATTCCTTGAAAACGATCTGTTTTTCTCCGGTCAGCGACCGGCGGTGAACGTAGGTCTTTCGGTATCAAGAGTCGGATCTGCGGCACAGACTAAAGCGCTGCGATTAGCAGTCGGTACACTGCGCCTTGATCTTTCCCAATACAGAGAGATGGAAGTATTTACACAGTTTTCTAACGATCTTGATGAAAATACACAGAAAAAGCTCATATACGGAAAAGGACTTATGTATCTTCTCAGACAGAAGAGAAACGAGCCCTTAAGTCAGTTTGAACAGAGTATTCTCCTTGTGGCGGCATTGGGAAGAGTGATGCAGGATGTTCCTTTTGATAGAATGGAGGAATTCAAAAAAGGTCTCCTTAGATACATCAAGGAAGAAAAGCTTGAGCTTTGCCATCTTATAAACGACGGTAAGGCTATAGATAAAGAGCTTAAGACCAAGATAATCTCCGCTGCAAATAAATTTAAAGAAATGTTTTTTATGAGGTAGTCCGTGGCAACTGCGAAAGAGATCAGAGATCATATCTCAAGTATAAAAAAGACCTATAAAATAACGAAGGCGATGTACCTGATCTCTTCTGCCAAAATGAGCAAGGCAAGGGCGGATCTGGACAGGACGCGACCATATTTTAGAGCCCTTCAGGCTGAAATAAAAAGAATATTCCGTACGGCGGAAGAGATAGACAGCAGATACTTTTATCATGATGATCTGCCTACTCATTCGGATGGAGTTTATGCTTGTCTTGTTATTACATCCGACAGAGGACTTGCCGGAAGCTATAACAAGAACGTACTGAACGAAGTAAACGGAATATTGAAAGAGCATCCGCAAACAAAACTTTTTGTCATAGGTGATTACGGCAGACATTATTTCAACAAAAAGAATATTCCCATAGAGCGCAGCTTTATCCATTCGGCGAAAAATCCTACTATAGAAAAGGCAAGAGAGATATGCGACGTGCTGCTTTCCGAATTTGATTCGGGCGCTGTATCCAAGATACTGGTAGTATATACAGACGTAAAGAGCGGATTTGAAACCGAGTGTAAAAACGTTCGCCTCATACCGTTCCACGCAGACAGTTTTAGGACTCATGAGAACGAGAAAGCGGTATCCGTACCCTTTGAATTTGTACCTTCGGTTACCGCGGTTCTTAATAATATAGTCAAGAGCTATATTTCGGGTTACATATACAGTGCTTTGGTGGACAGTTTCTGCAGTGAGCAGCAGGCACGAATGACTGCAATGGACGGCGCCAACAGAAATGCAGAAAAGCTTCTTTCCGAGCTGTCATTACAGTATAACCGAGTGAGACAGAATGCGATAACCATGGCTATAACAGAGGTGTCTGCAGGAGCAAGGGCGCAGAGACAGAATTCCGATGGAGGAAATAAAAAAAATGATCACAGGTAAGATCACGTCAGTATCAGGACCCGTTGCTGACGTTGAATTTGAACATGGGAAACTTCCCAAAATAAATGAAGCGCTGACTGTATCCGTGAACGGGAAAAATATCGTTATGGAGGTTCAGGCTCACGTTGGCGCAAATACCGCAAGATGCATTATGATGGCAGGGAGCGAGGGTATTGCGAGAGGCATGGAGGTAACACCTTGCGGAGGCTGCATAAGTGTGCCCGTGGGAGATATTACTCTCGGGAGAATGTTTAATGCTTTGGGTGAACCTATTGACGGAGAGGGAGATATTTCTTCGGCAAGCGAAAGAAGGCCGATACACAGAAAGCCCCCTGAATTTTTTGAACAGCGATCGGATATTGAAATACTTGAAACAGGCATAAAGGTAATAGATCTGCTTGAGCCTTATGCAAAGGGCGGAAAGATAGGACTTTTCGGAGGCGCGGGAGTAGGTAAGACCGTACTGATACAAGAGCTTATCCACAACGTTGCAACGGAACACGGCGGTTATTCCGTATTCGCAGGGGTCGGCGAGAGAAGCCGAGAAGGAAACGATCTTTTCTTTGAAATGAAGGAAAGCGGAGTTTCCCAAAAGACCGCCCTTGTATTTGGACAGATGAATGAGACCCCCGGCGTAAGAATGAGAGTTGCTCTATCCGGTCTTACTATGGCAGAGTATTTTAGAGACGAGGAAAATAAAGACGTTCTTCTTTTTATAGATAATATCTTCCGTTTTGTTCAGGCGGGAAGCGAGGTATCCACTTTGCTTGGCAGAATGCCTTCTGCGGTTGGATATCAGCCAACGCTTGCAAACGAGCTCGGTGCTCTTGAAGAAAGGATAACCTCTACCAAAAACGGCTCGGTCACGTCCGTTCAGGCAGTATACGTCCCTGCGGATGACCTTACGGACCCCGCGCCATCTACTACTTTTTCACATCTTGATGCAACCACTGTTTTAAACAGAAGAATAGCTGAACAGGGTATTTATCCCGCAGTAGATCCTTTGGGATCGGGATCGCGTATACTTGAACCTGAGATAGTGGGAGACGAGCATTACAGGATAGCTCGTCAGGTTGAGGAAATCTTACAGAAATACAACGAACTTCAGGATATTATTGCAATACTTGGTATGGATGAACTGAGCGATAATGACAGACTTACCGTATACCGCGCAAGAAAGATACAGAGATTTTTTGCCCAGCCTATGTTTGTAGCGGAAAAGTTTACGGGTGTTAAAGGAATTTACGTGCCTTTGTCAGAGACTGTAAAGAGCTTCGGTGCCATAATAAACGGAGACATGGATAAATATCCCGAAGAGGCATTTTATAACGTAGGAACAGTTGATGACGTTATAAAGAAAGCGAGAAGCTTATGAGAAGCTTTACTCTTTCGATACTTGCCGTAGATTGCCCTCTCTATGTGGGAGAAAGCACTTACGTTAATGTTCCTATGGCAGAGGGAAGCTATGGAATATTGGCTCATCACTGCAATACGATAGCTGCGTTGGTGCCTGGTATGGTGGAATTTACCGATTCGGAAGGGAACAGACGCAAAGCAAAGATATCGGACGGAATGATAAAGATAGAGAACAATGATGTTCTCTTACTTGCGGCATCAGCCGAATACATTGAATAAATAAATACCCCCCGCTTATGCTTGGGGTGATAGAGGACAGTTTTGCTACGCGGAATAGCAACTAAATAAGCGGCTACAACCAGAGGCTCCCTCTGGGAGGGAGCTGTCGCCGTAGGCGACTGAGGGAGAGTGCGTTACAATAAAATTAACAAAACATAAAGTCACGCGGGCTCCTTCCGTCACGCTACGCAGCGAACCCCAAAAGCTCATTTCATTCGCTTCGGGGAACCCCTGCCGCGTGCCACCTTCTTCTCGGAGGAAGGCTTATATAGTACCCACGCAAGCGCGCACTTACTCACCACCGAATGTGGCAGTGCAATTTCACAAAGCATAAGCCTCCGACAAGGATTTTCCATGTCGGAGGCTAAAATTTTGTTGCATAAGTTAATTAGTTGATATTTCTCTGCAAA
>SVSF01000078.1 GCA_015064425.1 Oscillospiraceae bacterium
AAGCCTTGTCTCCGCAATCGGTCTCCTGTTTTATCTCCACCTTAAGAGCTATTCCGAATTCCTTCTTAATGATAGATGAAATTATATCGGGAGTCTGAGCCGAACAAAGCAGCTCTATTCCGCCATTGGTAAAGGCTATGTAAATATTTATTTTTCCGTCTTTTATTTCTATACTGTAATCGTTGAAAAATCCGCGGGAGACTGCGCCTGTTCTCTGGAGCTCAGTCAACACCTCGGGAATATAAGCTTTTGAAAAAAGCTCTTCGGGATATTTGGGGAATATGCGTACAGATCTGAGCTCATATGCATTCTTCAATTCCGTTTCAAGCTCGTACAATACCTTTTTAGGTATGATAGAGCCAAAGCTCGCATCAACCTCGATCATTCTCTTTTCGCGCTCAATACGTGTCTTAAACTCCGTACACGAAGTGAGAATATCTTTGAATTCTTCGCTTGTTGGCGTGTATCGTGCAAAAAGCTCTCCTAGATTTTTGTTTGCCATTTTATATCCTTACTGTTCTTGAAATTTTCTTATTTCCTCTATGAGTTTATCGCATATCTTTTCTTCGGGTATCTTTTCACATATAATGCCTTTTTTAAAGAGTACCGCCTCACCGATGCCCCCCGCAACTCCGATATCCGCTTCTCTCGCTTCACCGGGACCGTTTACGGCACAGCCCATAAAGGCTACCGTCATTGGTATTTTCTGTGAGACTTCTCTTTCTATTCTGTCCTCCAGCTCTTTTACAAGGGGAATAAGATCTATCTTCGTTCTGCCGCAAGTGGGGCAGGAGACGATATTTATTTTTTTTCTTTCGTCAAGCGAAAGCGCATGAAGGATGTTCCTTGCCGAAGCTATCTCCTTTACGGGATCGGCAGTAAGGGATACTCTCACCGTATCTCCTATGCCATCGCAAAGAAGTGAGCCTATGCCCACGGCTGATTTGATAATCCCCGTACCTTCAAGCCCCGCCTCGGTAACTCCGATATGTATCGGATAATCCACTGCCTCCGCAAGAAGTCTGTTCGCCTTGACGGTACTTCTTACATCCGATGCTTTTATTGATATAACAGTATCGTAAAAATCGTATTTCTCAAGTATTTTTGCATGCTCCATTGCACTTTCGAAAAGCGCTTCGGGAACGGGACCTCCGTATTTGGCAAGAAGCTCCTTTTGTACAGATCCGGAATTTACGCCTATACGAATGGGAATATTCCTTTCCTTGCATGCATTGACTACCGCTTTTACCTTCTCTTCTCCGCCGATATTTCCGGGATTTATACGTATCTTATCTACGCCTGCAGCAGCACATTCAAGTGCTATCTTATAGTCAAAATGTATATCACTGACAAGAGGCACTTTAATACCTCTGTTCTTCAGCTCATATATAGACGAAGCGCACGAAACATTGGGTATCGCAATTCTTACGATATCCGCGCCTGCATCCTCAAACTCCTTTATCTGAGCATAAAGAGCCTCAATATCGGAGCTATCCTTATTTGCCATAGTCTGTACGGAAATCGGCGAGTCACCGCCTATATAAATATTTCCGACCTTGACTTTTCTTGTTTTTCTTCTGAATTCGTTGTACGTCATTTTTAACCCGTTATAAGTTTTACTATGTCTTTAAAGGTTATAAGAAGCATAAATCCCATAAGCAGAACAAGTCCTACAAAATGAATGATTCCCTCTATTTTGGGATCAATAGGCTTCCTTCTTATAAGTTCTATCAATTGGAAGAATATCTTTCCTCCGTCAAGCGCGGGTATTGGCAAAAGGTTCATTACACCGAGATTCATGGTAATAAGCACCGTTATGGGAAGAAGGCTGGACCAATCCTTTTTAGCTTCCTCACTTATGACCCCGGTAACCCCTACGGGACCCGACACCTGTTCAAGTCCGTATTTACCCGTGAGCATATCGTAAAGAGATTCCCATACAAGTCTGACGTTTGCAACGCTCTTGTAAAAGGTATGCTTTATCACGGAAAATACGTTCTTTTCTTCCGCAAAAATATAAAAATCTCTCGTGCCGAACAGAGCTCCTTCGGACACCACCGTAGGAAATTTAACGTCTTCAAGAAGCAGCTTTTCGCCTTCTCTCATTACCAACACGTCCGCAGGTTCAACACCCTTGCGCATAATAGTATATACAAGGTCATCGGAAATATGGACCCTTCTTCCTCCGATGGAAAGAATAGTATCGCCTACCCTAAGACCGCTCTGCTCCGTAATTGATACTCCGGTCTCCTGATCGGGTACAAACTGTGCAACCGTCGTCCCGCCTATAGCTTCCGAATTTAAGGTAACACATAGAGCAAGTACGGCTCCCAGCAATATATTCATCGCAGCACCGGCTACCGTAATTATCATCCTTTGCCATACGGGTTTGCGGCTGAAGGCATTTTCCTCAAAGGACTCCTCATCTTCGCCCACCATACTTACAAATCCGCCGATGGGAAGCAGGCGCAAAGAATAAGCTATACCTGTTTTTTTGGAAGTATGAGTAAATATCTTCGGACCCATACCGATAGCGAACTCATATATTCCTACGTCAAATATTCTTGCGCATATATAGTGACCCAGCTCATGTATAAAGATCAGTAATCCGAATATCAGTATTGCAACGACTATATAAATACAGATCATCTCCCATTCAAATCAATTCATATGCCATCCGTCGGGCTTCTTTATCTGTTTTAAGAACAGACTCAATGGAGTCCATAGGCAGTCTTTCGATTTCGTCAACTACCTTTGAAACGATATCAAAAATATCGGTGAATCCAATTTTTCCTTCAAGAAAAGCCGCAACGGCTACTTCGTTGGAGGCATTGAGTGCGGCGGGTACCGTACCTCCTTTTTTTATTGCTTTCTTTGCACATTCAAGCAATGAGAAAGTTTCGCCATCAGGCTCATAAAAGCTTAATGTTCCTATCTTTTTAAGATCCAGAGGCTCTGTTCCGAAATCGACTCTGTTCGGATACGTCACCGCATACTGAATACAAGTTCTCATATCGGGAGTACCTAATTGAGCTATAACGGCATTATCTTCAAATTCCACCATTGAGTGGATCACGCTTTCTCTGTGTACCACTACCTCAACCTTTTCTACAGGTACTCCGAAAAGGTGTACCGCTTCTATTATCTCAAAGCCCTTATTTAACAGAGTAGCGGAATCAACAGTTATCTTCTTGCCCATTTTCCAAGTAGGATGAGCAAGTGCTTCTGCGGCACTTATAGCGGAAAGCTCTTCTCTTTTTCTGCCGAAAAAGGGCCCTCCCGACGCCGTAAGCAATATTCTTTTTATCTTATTGTGTATGTTTCCTTCAAGGCACTGGAATATGGCGCTGTGTTCACTGTCTACGGGAAGAAGCTTTACTCCCTTTCTTTTTACCGCATCCATTACAAGGTCGCCTGCGGTAACGAGGGATTCTTTGTTGGCAAGTGCAAGATCCTTGTTTGAATTTATAACCGCCATAGAAGGCAGAAGTCCTGCGAGACCGATGATCGAATTAAGCACTAGCTCTGAGGGGCTCTTTTCAGCCATCTCGCATATTCCGTCTGCACCGGCGTATACCTTAACGTTTGTATCGGATATACGCTTTTTAAGTTCCTCCGCCGCAGCTTTATCCTCTACCGCACACATGAAAGGCTTAAATTCTCTTATCTGCTCCTCGAGGAGCTTTATATTTTTCCCCGTACTCAAAGCGTCTACTCTGTACGAGCATCTTCTTGCAACGTCAAGCGCCTGCATTCCTACGGATCCAGTAGAACCGAGCACGCTTATATTATGTCCCATTTATATTTTTTCTCCTCAATTTTTATGAAAACAATGCAAAGCTTTTGCCTGCAACCGAACAAAAAATGTATAAGAAACAGGAGACCGCTATAACGCTGTCGAATCGGTCAAGAATTCCGCCGTGGCCGGGGAATATGCTTCCGTAGTCCTTTATTCCGAATATTCTCTTTATTGCGGACGCTATAAGATCGCCCATCTGGGATATAAATGTGAGTATAAGACCTACCGTAAACAGAGCAAGATAATTAGGTACCGCATCGGAGATCTTGGATACGATAAAACCGCAAAGCATTACGGCAAACGCTCCGAAAACAACACCGAATACCGCCCCTTCAACGGTCTTTTTGGGGCTGATATCCGGAATAAGCTTATGCTTTCCGAAAAAGCTTCCTCCGAAATATGCAAAGGTATCGCACATCCACGGAGTAATAAATGCCAAAAGATAGATATATTTTCCGTGTTCCATATCGCGGAGAAGGATGAGAGCGCTGAAACCGAATACAGTATATACTGTAAATACGGCGCAAAGCATAGCATCCTTCAGATCTGTAGTTTTATGCATAAGCACCGCAGACGTAAAGCAAGCAAAAAAGTACAGAAAAGAAATCGCCGCGACATATGCGATATACGTATTTCCTTCTATAAACCTTGCCATCAGCGGTACAGCCAACGCAAATGCAAGACCGGATGCCGCTATGGGTATATTCTTCTTAAGAGACGTACATTTAAGTATCTCACAGGCACCGATCACACTGAGCAAGGTGCCGAGGATCACAAAAGCTACGGTATGAGAGTAGATCAAAAAAGGAATAAATACCGCAACCGCAACTATAGCCGTTATAATACGAGTTTTCATATTTTCCTCCGAAAATTATACGTTTCCGTATCTGCGCTTTCTTTGATAGAAAGCCTCTACGGCTTCGTCTATATCCTTTTCGCCCATATCAGGCCAAAGAGTATCGGTAAAATAAAGCTCGGAATAGGAGCTTTGCCATAAAAGGAAATTTGAAAGACGGAGCTCTCCGCCTGTGCGCACGATAAGATCCGGTGCCGGACTTATGACAGTATAGAGATTTTCCTCTATATCCTTCTCCGTTATTTCCGTTTTGCCATGCTTTATAGCAGTATTGACGGCATGAACTATCTCATTTCTTCCACCGTAATTTACCGCTATGTTGAGCACATTGCTTCCGGATGCCGAGTCATTTTCGACTTTTCTGATCTTATTAAGAACGTTTTCGGGAAACACGCTCATATCGCCAATAAATACTATACGGATATCGTTCTTTATTATCTCGGCAAAAGCTTTTTCAAGATAAACGTCGAAGAGCTTCATTATTGCATCTACTTCAACCTTGGGACGCTTCCAGTTCTCCGTGGAAAAGGCGTAGACGGTAACGTTGCGTATACCGATATCGCAGCAGTAACGTACCACTTTTTCAAAGACCCCTGCGCCCACCTTATGTCCGTACTCCCTGGGCATTCCCTTTTTCTTTGCCCAACGTCCGTTTCCGTCCATAATAAAGGCCACGTGCTTTAATCTGTCGTCTACCCTTTTTTCATTATTGTTCATATGTCTATATCCTTTAACAACCGGGAAGACAAAACTCCCCGGTTGCTTCTTTCAAAAATCTTATTAGATCGCCATTATCTCTGCGTCTTTTTTTGCAACGACTGCTTCAACATTCTTGATATACTTATCTGTAAGTGCCTGAACGTCCTTTTCAGCTACCTTTACATCATCCTCTGTAAGAATTCCTGCCTTCTTCTGATCCTTTATCTTATCATTTGCATCTCTTCTTACATTACGAACAGCTACCTTTGCATCCTCGCCCATTTTGGATACCTGCTTGGTAAGCTCTTTTCTGCGCTCTTCCGTAGGCTGAGGAAATGCCATTCTGAGCATTTTACCGTCATTTGCGGGGAAAATACCGATATCGGAAGCTATGATAGCCTTTTCAATAGCTTTGAGTGTTGTGGAATCCCAGGGCTGGATAGTAAGTGTTCTGGGATCGGGAGTCTTTATTTCAGCCATCTGATTTATAGCTGTGGGAACACCGTAATAATCAACTTTAACTTTATCAAGTATGCCTGCGTTTGCACGTCCTGCTCTTACGTTTACGAGATCGCTTTCAAAAACCGAAATAGTCTTTTTCATCTTTTCTTCGAATTCTTTTAAATCAAATTTCATACAAAACCTCCGTGTTTTTATCTATAATAGTTTTTTTTACTCTTTTTCGTGAACTATTGTGCCTATCTTTTCTCCCATGACCGCACGCTTGATGTTATTAACGTCGTCAAGTCCGAACAAAAGAAGAGGAATATGGTTTTCCATACAGAAGGAGGTTGCCGTAGTATCTATTACGGTAAGTCCCTTTTCAAGTATATCCATATAGTCGATAGAACCGATCTTCTTGGCATTGGGGTCCTTTTTGGGGTCTGCGGTATATACGCCGTCTACGTTCTTTGCCAGAAGGACGATATCCGCATTTATCTCTGCCGCTCTGAGAACCGCCGCAGTATCTGTAGAGAAGAAGGGACTTCCGATACCGCATCCGAAGATAACGACTCTGCCCTTTTCAAGATGGCTTACAGCTTTGTTTCTTATATAAGGCTCGGCAAACTCATGCATATCTATTGCCGTCATTACTCTGGCGTCAAGACCGCACTGTTCAAGAGCATCCTCGATAGCAAGAGCGTTTATGGTAGTTGCGAGCATTCCCATGTGGTCCGCTCTGGTCCTGTCCATTTTACCGCCCTGACGTCCGCGCCAAATATTACCCGCACCGACAACCAAAGCAACCTCTACACCTATATCCACACATTCCTTTATTACCTTGCATATAGACGTAAGAAAATCGTAATTAAGTATTCCGTCAACTCCTGCGGAAAGAGCTTCGCCCGAAAGCTTTATCAAAACTCTTTTGTATGCAGGCTTTATACTGTTATCTGCCATAGCTTTAGACCCACTTTCTGTTTTACTGACTATTATTTTACTTGAAAATGTGTCATTTGTAAATATCTTATTCAAATTTTCATTGCTATAATCCCATTATTATTTACATTTTATTTATAAATAGGATTTTTTTATCTGAAAAACTGAAAAAGGACCGTATAAAACGGTCCTTAAATTTCATTGACTTATCTGCATCTTCGGCTGCAGCCTCTGCCGAAGAGACGGTTTACAAAAGAACATATACTGCATCCGCAGTTGTTATTGCATACGCAGTTGTTATTGCATACGCAGTTGTTATTGCATACGCAGTTGTTATTGCATACGCAGTTGTTATTGCAACCGCTGTTATTATTGCAGCCGCAATTACTGCTGCATCCTCCTGTACTGCCACAGTTGTTATTGACATCTCCGCATATGCTTCCGCAGTTATTGCCGCAGCTGTCGTCAATATCGCTGACCGCACTGACTCCGTTACCGCAACCGCTGCAGTTTGTTGTATATCCGCTGCAGAGTCTGTATGAGCTGCAGCCTTCTCCGTATAAGTTATTGTCGCACATTTTCTTATTCCACCTTTTTAGTATTAGAGCTTTACGCTCAATACAGTATATTCCGCTTGAGTAGATGAGTTCTTAGGTTAACAGGTTTCAAAGCGAGCAATCATATTCCTTGTTTTCCTTACATTTTTTACTCTTATTGTTTTTTTACACTTTTTTGTGCTTGTCTTTGTGATATAATGGAACCAAAAACGGATATGAATTCAACCGCTGGATAAGAGAAAATGCAGATCTGCATTACACCTCAGAAAAAACAGTCAGCATAGAGATCAAATAAAAAAGCTCTTGCTTCCTTCTCTCTGCATTCTTAGCGGACAAATGACAGACACAAAAATTCGGCAGAGACGTTGTTTCCTCTGCCGATTTGTGTTATAATGGGGTATATCGTAGGGCGGGGCTTGCTCCCGCCGTAACATAGGATCTAAGCCAACAAGGCGGCGGGAGTAACCCCCCGCCCTACAAGGGGTATGGGCTTTGCCCTATGCCTTTGTTAAACAAATGCGAAACTGGCGATAAAACAGATCGATAAACAAGAATTTGCAGGTGACTTAATATGTTTTTTGTTGGTATTTTCCTTTGTGTTGTTGTTGCTATTGTTATTGGTACTGTTATGCCTAAAAAAGAAAACTACAACAAACTAGATAAGATAGGATTTATATTCAATATTATTCTTTCTGTTCTTTATGTGCCAATGTCATTATATGGTGTTTTTTCCCTTTTTGCCGCTGATATTATGTTTATGTATTCCGAAACTATTCAAAAAATCATAGACCTTATGATTACTATTGGCATAACTTTACCTTTTGTTTCTGTGTTAGGTATAGTGCTTTCGGTTATTTTTCGCAAAAAAGGAAAACGAATTTTAAGTTTTACAATTCAGTTTATTCCTTTAATTCCCTTTATTGTTATGGTTGTAACCTTTGAATTGATAAGCAATATTCAAGTATGACTAAGCGACAAATTCCAATTTGAATAGCAAGATTTTCTGAGATGTTATTGCTTATTCATAACACGTAGTAAAATGCTCTAAAACCGCCTTAAATAAAGGGTTTTCCGCAAACAACTCATTTCATCCCGTCATACGGTGTTACACCGTTTTACCCTTGTGCCGAGAGATAATAAGGGCAAAATCAAGGGCAAGAATCATCA
>SVSF01000079.1 GCA_015064425.1 Oscillospiraceae bacterium
TAATACCTCTTGCACCCTTAATAGAGGATTCGAGAAGGGGACTGGAAATAGCCATCTTTGCAGCTTCCTCAGCCTTATCCTTACCTTCAGCAAAGCCAACGCCCATATGAGCATAGCCTGCATCCTTCATAATAGTTCTAACGTCCGCAAAGTCAAGGTTTATGTATCCCTCAACGGTAATAAGCTCGGAAATACTCTGAACGCCTTTTCTGAGAACGTCATCTGCTTCCTTAAATGCATTTGCAAGAGTTATCTTATTCTGAGAAACCTGCTTTAATCTCTCATTGGGGATAACGAGGAGAGAGTCAACAAAATCACGGAGCTTAAGGATACCGTCTTCTGCGACAGCCATTCTCTTTCTTCCTTCAAAGTCAAAAGGCTTTGTTACTACGCCGACTGTAAGAATGCCCATTTCCTTAGCGATCTTCGCAACGATAGGAGCCGCACCTGTACCTGTTCCGCCGCCCATACCTGCAGTAAGGAATACCATATCTGCATCCTTAAGTGCATTTGCGATCTCTTCATTGCTCTCGTCAGCTGCTCTCTCACCGATAGCGGGATCAGAGCCTGCTCCTCTTCCGCCGGTAAGCTTTTCGCCGATAGCTATTCTACGGCTTGCACCGGAACGTCCGAGCACCTGTCTGTCTGTATTTACAACTATAAATTCTACGCCTTTGGTATCTGTCTCGATCATACGGTTAACAGCATTGTTTCCGCCGCCGCCGACACCTACTACCTTAATATTAACGTTGTTGCTTGAAACGTTTCCGTCCAATTCGAATGGCATGTTTTCTTCCTCCTGATATATTTAAACATAATCTATTTTCAACATTTTGCTAAACAATTTAATGTGTATATTGCAGAATTCGGCAATAATACACATTAATATAATAATATAAAACAAAAGTATTTGCAATACCTTTTTAAAATTTTATCGGATTTTTATATTCTTAATATTCAAACTTGCTTTTTTCAAGGGTCACAACGGCAGGAGTACCGTATTTTAAGCTGATATTTGCATATCCGTCAGCTATTTTGTCATCGTTATAAACCTCATAAGCAAAATTTAGATACTTTAAAAAATCTTTTCCGTAGGACCCCATCTGTAAGCGGAAACGATTTCCTCTGCATACAACAACAATATCAAACTTGTCCGAAAAGTCTATAACGTTGACCTCTCCGTTTATATGAGAATTCTCGATACATGCTATTATATCTTTTATAAGAGTCTCGCTGCTGTCCTTTGCAAAACGTATAGGTTCTCCCACAATAGCGGTACTGATTTTGGGAGTTACTATTAATATAAGTTCTCCGTTATCCGAAAGAAGCTCTTCCCTGCTTTCGTATATAGCCATAACTCTGAGATCTTCTGAAAGGACCAGGTATTCTCCGTAAACATCAGTATAATATGCGGGAATATCCTCTGTTATAACAAGTTCAACAGTTGACGGTATCTCTCTGTTAAGCTCTACCTCTTTTATAAAAGGATATTTCAATATTATATTTTTTTCTATTAGAGCATGATTCAGCTCATAAAGATTTCTTCCCTTTTCTATACCTGACGCGGCAATTATCTCTTCTACGGAATAAATAGCATTACCGCTGACATTTATGGTAGACACCCTGAAAAATGTAAGCGCGCAAAGTACCAGAAAGGCAGCACTGACTACGACTGCAAAGCTGTATCTCAGTATACGCCTTATTTTTTCCTTGTTCTGCCACTTTAAACGAGATTTAAAAAACGCATCGTCGTTTAAGATTTCTGCCTCGGTGGGTCTTCTGTTATAATCAGATTCTTTACTATTCAATTGTCCCACCTCCGCTTTCTTTTTATTTTACAAGCTCCATAAGTTCGTTATATATAAGCTTATCCGTACCTTTCACCGCAAACGCTGAAAGATTTTCAGACTTTTCATTTAATAAGTCATCATTGAATATCATCTCTGCAATAAGTTTTTCGAGAGCATCTCCGGAAAGATCCTTTTCCTCTATAAGTTCTGCCGCTCCACCGTCTTTCAGCACTTTAGCGTTCTTATACTGATGGTTATTCGTTACATTGGGAGAAGGTATAAGCACTGACGGCTTCCTCATCTCCGCAAGCTCTGTAAGAGTCATAGCACCAGCACGGCATATAACAAGATCCGCTGCCGCCATCTTTAAAGGCATATCAAAAATATACTCATAAAGCTCAATATTATCGCATTTATCAAGCCCAAGCCGCTTGAATTCAGCGGAAGCGATCTCATATTCGATAGAACCTGTGGCGTGTATATGGAGTATTTCCGGATGCTTTCTTGTAAACGAGTCCATTACTTTTAATATCTCCTCATTTACTCTTTCGGCACCCATACTTCCGCCGTAGGATAAAAGTACATACTTATACCTATCGAAAATTCCAAGCTTTTCTCTGGCCTCTGTCTTTGTGAGAATGGAAAAATCCGACTTTATCGGATTTCCGACGCGCACTGCCCTTTCCGGATGCTTCAGAAACTTTTTTGTCTCTTCAAAATTTATTAAAAGCTTATCTACCGAGCCTTCAAGCATTTTCACAGCAAATCCCGGAACTGCATTCGACTCATGCAGCACTGTAGGCACTCCCAATGATGCAGCTGCCTTGATAATAGGCCATGACACATATCCGCCCGTACCTATAACTATATCGGGTTTAAAACTTTTTACAAGCTTTTTTGCTTTTATAACCGAGGTAAACGCAAGCCAAAGCGCCTTTATGTTTTTTGGCGAAAGCGAACGGCTTATTCCCCTTACCTCAACATGGTAAAGCTCGTAACCCGCCTTGGGTACGAGCTTATTTTCAATACCTCTCGAGGTTCCGACAAAAGCTATATTTGCATCCTTTTGATTTCTCTTAATGATATCTGCCATGGAGATAGCGGGATTAACGTGCCCGCCTGTTCCTCCGCCTGTCATCAGAACGTTCATTTATTACTCCGTTTCGCCGTATATAACGGACTGTTATTATTTTTCATCGTACGTATATCTAGAGATTGAAAGTACGACACCCATTTCCGCAAGCTGTGTAAACAAAGCTGTTCCGCCGTAGCTGAAGAACGGAAGTGTTATTCCCGTATTGGGTATCATATTTGTAACGACAAGCATATTAAGTATGCTCTGCATAGCCACCTTTCCCACAATGCCTATTACGACAAGAGATGAGAATGTATCGGGAGCACGCATAGCAACAACTACACCTCTCCAGGTAAGGGCTGCAAACAGTACGATGACCGCAAGGGCTCCTATAAGCCCCAATTCTTCACATATAATGGAAAATATAAAGTCATTCTGAGGCTGGGATACATACATATATTTCTGAGAAGAATTTCCAAATCCAACTCCGAACACACCGCCCGAGCCTACCGCAATCTCGCCCTGAATAGTCTGCCATACCTCTTTTAGAGCACTGTAATTTTCGGGATGGAAGAAAATGTCAAGTCTTTCCTGAGCATATGGCACAAATGTTATTGCAATTCCTATAATAACAACAAACGCCACACCGAATACTATAAACCAGAACTTTCTTGATCCGCCCGCAAATATTACAAGTACACCGATAGCAAACATAATAATAGTACCCGAAAAATGCTTTTCAAGTGCTACAAGCAAGCACACAACGCCGACTATGGCAAAAGGCATAAAGCTTCCCCAAAATGAGGAATACCAAAAGCTCTTACTTCGTATCCGCTCTTGAAAAGCATCCATATACAGAGCCAAGATAAGTATAAGTCCAAGCTTCATAAATTCGGAGGGTTGTATCGTCTGTCCGAATATCGTTATCCATCTCTGTGCCTTACCTGCAGCGATTCCGTACATAAGAACGCCTACAAGCATTGCTCCGACAATAATAAAGTAAAGCGGAGAGGCTACCTTATACCATCTATAGTCCATAAAAGAGGCTACAAACATTACCGCCAGACCGGCGACGCAGAAAAACAGCTGTCTTTTTATGTAATAATAACTGTCCCCGGTTTTATCATAGGCGTAAGCAAAGCTTGCGCTGAATACCATAAGTGTACCGAAACACAAAAGAAGGATTATGATAATAAGCATGGGACGGTCTACTCCGCCCTTTATACGTACAACGTCGGTAAGTTTAACGGGACGTTTTTTTCTTACGATATCCGGAGCAGAAGCATTATTCATCTGTACAGGTGCCGCAAAAGAGCCCTTGTCCTGCTGAGCTGCCATTCTTGCGTTTTGAGACGGATTGCGGTCACCGTGCCCGTTCATACATCCTCCCGTGCGCATATTTGTATTTTTAACGCCGGGGATATTCCTGTTTCTCGTCGTTGCATTTGTATGAGGCCTTGCGGTATTGTAATTCGGTTGTCTGTTCATGTGGCCTCCTTAAGATCGTTATCAAATAAATATTGCTATATCAAGAAAAACAAGCACGGCCATCAAAAGCGTAATTGCGGAGAAAACAGAAACTATCTTCACTTCGCTCCAACCGCATTTTTCGAAATGATGGTGCAAAGGTGCCATTTTAAAAAGCCTTTTTCCATGACTAATTTTGAAATAAAAGACCTGAAGTATAACGGATGCCGCCTCGGATACGTATATGATGCCTACAAGAAGTATAACTATAGGGTCAAATATCATAAATGCAAGGGCAGTTACCGTTCCGCCCAAAAACAGCGAACCCGTATCACCCATAAATATCTTGGCGGGATAAAAATTATAGCACAAAAAGCCTATGGTTCCGCCCGCAAGTACAGCAGAGAAAAATCCAAGTGAAACGTCACCGAAGCGGAAAGCAACGGCCGCAAAGAACAAAGAAACAATAAAAGTTACAGAGCTTGCGAGTCCGTCTATACCGTCCGTAAGATTTACCGCATTTACCATACCCGTAACAAGAACAATTGCGAAAATCATATAGAACCATCCAAGCTCCAGCTCCGCATCGATGAAAGGTATATGCAAGGTAGTGTCAAGATTACCCGTGAGATTCAGCAAATACATAAATATACCCGCGCTTACAAGCTGAAGAGTATATTTTTGCTTTGCGGTAAGTCCTTCATTCTGTTTCTTTATGAACTTTGTATAATCGTCAATAAATCCTATAAATCCGCTCATAAAAGAAAGCGCCATGACGGGAACGGAACGCCAAAGCATTTCCGTATCATTTTTTATAAGCAGAACTACTGTAAATATCAAAAAGGCGAGAATTGATGCTGCTATGAAAGAAATTCCGCCCATAGTGGGTGTACCTTCCTTAGACTTATGCCAGCGGGGTCCTATATCAAGTATCTTCTGTCCCATTTTATGGCTTTTAAGCTTGGGAATGAGTACTTTCAGCAAGCACAAAGTAACAATAAAGCTTAAAAGAGCGGTAATGATATATCCTAAAAAGTTGTCCATCCTGAAAATCTCTCCTGTCAGATCTCCTCTATAACTTCCTCAAGCTTCATAGCGCGGCTCGCTTTAAAAAGAACCGTGTCGTTATCCTTGAGCCTGTTCTTTAACAGTGCGGCAAATACGGACGCATCTCCGTCCCCACACTCTGTATTATACACTGTATATTCCTTTTTTTCAATTCCTAATTTATCCGAAAACGCCTTTGCTCCTTCAATTATTTCAGCAGAGTCCTTTCCGTATGTGCAAATAAGATCTATACCAATCTCTGCCGCATATTCTCCGACGCTCCTATGAAGTGCCGACGAGAATTCGCCAAGCTCCTTCATATCGCCAAGTACCGCAACGGATCTGCCTCCGTTCTCAAAAGCTTTTTTCTTTAAAACTCTTAAAGACGCCTTCATTGATTCAGCGCTGGCATTATAGCAATCCTCTATTATATGGAGGCTGCCCTTATCATATATGCGCTGCCTCATTCCCGTATTTTCAAACTTGAGAAGACCGTTCCTTATGTCTTTGGTATCCAATCCGCACAGTTTTCCTACAGCAAAGGCGTACATGGCATTCATTACGTTATGCATACCAACGGTAGGGATCTTTATTCCCTTCACAATTTCGCCCTTATATAGGATATCAAAGCATATACTGTCGGGATCCTCTTTTATGTTAAGAGCGCAAATGTCTCCGTTATTCATCGAAACGCGCACAGCTTCTGCTTTGTTTCCTAAAAGCGGCTCATCTCCGTTAAGCACCAAGGTTCCGCATGTCTTCATAAAATCCGCCGCAGACAGTTTCTCTTTTGCAATATTTTCCCTTGAACCAAGATTTTCTATATGAGCCGTACCTATATTTGTAATACAAACTATATCCGGTTCTGCGATCTTTGAAAGTCTGTGCATCTCCCCTGCATGGTTCATTCCCATTTCAAGAACTGCATATTCCGTATCCTTTTCAATAGCCAATACGGTTAAAGGAAGCCCTATTTCATTATTAAAATTACCCTCTGTCTTCCGGGTCCTGTATGCCTCTGATATTACGGAATATATAAACTGCTTCGTTGTGGTTTTGCCTACACTTCCGGTAACCCCTATCGTTTTTACTCCTATACGATCTTTATAAGCTTTTGCAAGCTTGCCGAGAGCATCTATAGTATCATCTACTACTATGAAATCAGCTTTTACTCCTTCGGGAATACGTTCGCACAAAACAGAGCTTGCTCCGTTTCCTACAGCAGATGCTATAAAATCATGCCCATCAAGCCGTTCACCTTTTATAGCAATATAAAGATACCCTTCATTTACTTTTCTGGAGTCTATGGAAAACCCTTTTATGGGTGCATCTTTATAAATGGAAGTCTTTCCTTCCACTGCCGCTGCTACTTCTCTGACTTTATTAAACAGTCCGTTTTCAAAAATTCCCATTTTTATTCCCCCGAAGCTTCCTTCTCCGTCATTTTTCTTTTTTGTATAGCTTCCAGTACGATTTCTTTTTCATCAAAAGGGTGTACTCCATCCCGACGTATTTCACTGTTTTCGTGACCTTTTCCGCAAAGAAGGATAAGGTCTCCTTTTTGTGCCATATTAACGGCATATTCTATTGCTTTTCTTCGATCAACTATAAACACGCATTTTGATTCGGAAAGTATTCCACGCTTTATATCCGCTATAATATCCTCAGGATCTTCCGTCCTGCTGTTATCGCTGGTTATTATGGCAATATCCGCATAACGGGAAACCACCTCGCCCATTTCTGGTCTTTTGCTTTTATCTCTGTCTCCGCCGCATCCGAAAAGGCAGATAAGCCTTCCATCTCCTTGAGAGCATATAGGATAAAGCGCCTTTATCACCTTATAGACAGCATCGGGAGTATGAGCAAAATCAATATAAACGTGAAAATCCGTACCTGTTTTTATTTTTTCAAGCCTGCCCTTTACGTTATGCAACTTTCTGATACCGTCACATATGTGAACTATATCCACGCCGAGTATACGGGCGGCGGCAGCCGCGGCAAGAGTGTTATATACTGAAAACTCACCGCACATATGAGAACGTATTTTAAAACTGTATCCGCAGGAATAAAGCGAATACTCTATTCCGAGAGCATTCTTAAGTATTATATTTTTTGCGGAATAATCCGTAAAAAATACTTTTGCGGAATAAAAATACTTTTTTCCGGAAGGCAAGCACTCTGCTATTTTGCGACCATAGGCATCGTCATAATTAAAAAGCGAGTTTTCACACATTGGAAAAAGCTTTGATTTTGCCGCCGCATAATCATCCATCGAAGAATGGAAGTCCAAATGATCGTGGCTTAAGTTCGTAAATATACCGAGTTTAAACCTCAAGCCGTGATATTTTTCAAGAGCAAGAGCGTGGGAACTTACTTCCATTATGAGGTACTCTGTTCCGCAAGACACCATCTTGCTTAAAAGGCTGAAAAAGCATTCGGGATCCGGCGAAGTCATAGATGTGGGATAACTTACTCCGTCTATTATATTTTCCACCGTACTTATAAGTCCGCATTTATACCCTGCTTCCGACAATACGGAATATATAAGCGATGCGGTGGTAGTCTTTCCGTTTGTCCCCGTTATTCCAACAAGTTTCAGTTTTGAGGCAGGATCTCCGCACATAGTATTCCACATACGGGAAAGCGCCGTTCTCGTACTCAAAACAAGAATGTACGGTATCTTCTCTTTTATTACGTAATCACTCAGATACTGTATTACCGCAATACTTGCTCCGTTTTTAAAAGCCTCTTCAATATAGCGGTGTCCGTCAGTCTTTGTTCCCTCAAGAGCTACAAAGACTGTGCCTCGCTTTACCTTCGAAGAATCATGAGTAATATCCGATACATCGAAATACCAATCGAAGCCCTCCCAGGCCATAACTTCAATATTAGAGAATATCTCTTTCAGTGTCATAATTCAACTCCGGACAAAAGTATTGTTTAAACGTCCTTGAGCCGAATCATGCCGTC
>SVSF01000080.1 GCA_015064425.1 Oscillospiraceae bacterium
AAAATTAAAATTGACGTTAATGTACGCTTTTTTATTATTCGAATTGCACCATCCAACAACCTTTCCTTGAACATATGCTAAATATCCCTGCATGCGACCGCTTTTTATGAAGTTGATTGCTTGTTCTCTATTGAACTTAGCGCAATCTCTATCGCAATTCCAAGCTCGTTTCTTTTGCAACTCACTATCCCAATGATAGCACATACAATAACATCCGCACCATTCATCATTGTCTGAAAAAGCATCTTTATCAAAGTAAGATAACCAATCTTCCAATAATTCATGTGTTAGTTTACAAACTGATATTTCCATAATGAATTCTCCGTCAAATTCTTATTTATCGTTCTGTTTATCGCCAGTTTCGCCTTTGTATTACAAATGCTTCGGGCTATGCCCATCCCCCTAAAGTTGTACGAACGCTTCAATAGGCTCCCTCCGGGAGGGAGCTGTCACCGAAGGTGACTGAGGGAGAGTGCGTAACAAGAAAGATGATACAAACCTAAAGTCACGCAGGCTCCTTCCACCGCTAACGCGGTCCCCCTCCCTCTCGGAGGGAGGCTTTCACGGCGGCATCGATATACTCGCAGACACCCCGAAAGTTTGTGTTGATCTGTCGGTTTGTAAACCGTATGACTTTCAGATTATAGCCTTCCAGGATTTCAGTACGGAATTCATCTTTTTGTCTGCCTTTCTCGGTATAATGCTGTGACCCATCAATTTCTATGATCAGTTTGGCTTTGTGGCAGTAAAAATCCGCAATGAAATCGTCTATGGCTTTTTGTCTTTGAAATCTGATTTCATATCTTGATAAGAAATCATACCATAAATGATTTTCCTGCGATGTTGCATTTTTACGAAGATTTTTTGCAAGAGTAATATTCTGTTCGTTGTAATCAAGCGACATATATACTCCTCCAAAGTTTTATCGTTCCTATTATATCAAAAATCGGCAAAGAAAACAAGTGCTTTCGCTGCCGATATTTTTTGTCCGCAAATTCTCCGTCAAGAACAACAGAGAAAAGTCTGAACTTTTTATTTTATTTCTTGCTTTTCTACCATTTCCTTTGCACGGTAAAGTTCTTCTATGAAGATCTTATCTATCTCCGTGAATTTATAATTCTTTTTAAATATGAGAAGATCCTTATATCTCTTTTCGTGATCGGAACATCTGTGCTGTACCAGTCCATAACGTTTCAACAACGCTTCGGGCAGCGGAGAAGCCCACATAAAGGTCTCCGTATTTCTTGACAGCAGCGTGTACTGGCTTCCGCCCTCGAACACAACTATCCTTCTGCTTATATTTCCTACAAGATCGCCCTTCTTGGCGGTAGAGGCGGGCATTGTGGAGTCTCCGTGGAACACTTCTATATACGGATCAAGATCCGCAACGGATATGCTTTCCTTTTGTGCCAGCGGACAGTCTGCATTCATAACGACAACGGGAGACATTTCATATATAAGCTTTTTGTCAAGTTCTTTTTCTTCGAGTATCTCACTGAAATGCCTGTCATATATTTCATTATACCTTATAACTCCCAGCTTATAGTTAAGCTGAAGAATGTTATTTATTGCATTTACAGTATTAGTCTCGTTATAGACTATCTCTATAGGATCCTTTGACATACGGGATGAAAAGCTTACAAAAGCGTCAAGTATGTAGCTTGCCCGCGGTACGGACACGGAAAAACGCGGCTTCATGGGTGTACCCAGCTTATACATAGCCTCTACTTCATCGATCTGATTTATTATCTTTTGTGCATAGGCTATGAATTCCTCTCCCTCGGGAGTAAGAAACATTCCTTTTGAGGAGCGTCCGAATATCGTTATTCCGAGATCGGCTTCAAGCTCCTTTACGGAACGGCTGAGATTTGGCTGTGCCATAAGCAGCTTTTCCGAAGCCTTGTTTATTGAGCCTGCCTTTGCTATCTCAACTGCGTATTTCATATGAAGAATATTCATAGAATCTTATCCTTTCAAAATTCGTATCTTTTGTAGGTCTGACCCGAAAACGTCTTCCATCTAAAGCTCGAATCTTCAAAAATCATATATCCGTTTTCCGAACCCGCTTTGGGTATGGATACGGAGCCGGGGTTACAGTAGGTGATTCCATATATGTCCTCACACACGGGAATATGCGTGTGCCCGTGGAGAAGGATATCTCCTTTTTTTAAAGGAGGCATCGACTCCTTATTAAATCTATGGCCATGAGTGGCAAATATTACCTTCTCTCCCCCGTCTAACAGCATATAATCTGCCAATATGGGAAAATCAAGTACCATCTGATCAACTTCCGTATCACAGTTGCCTCTCACGCAGAATATACTGTCCTTTCTTTCATTCAAAAGAGCAATAACCTCTTTCGGAGCATATTCGAGGGGAAGATCGTTTCTCGGTCCGTGATAAAGCACATCTCCCAGGATAAGAAGCCTGTCTGCGCCCTCTGCATCATATGCTTCAAGCATTTTACGGCACCAGAAAGACGAGCCGTGTATATCGGATGCAATAAACCATTTCATACTCTGATATTTCCTTTCTACGCTCTTTTAAGCTTCGCATAAGTAGCCATAAGCTTTTTAGTACCCGCATTGTCGAAGGCGATCTCATAAAGCACGTCTGCTCCCATAAGTCTTACACTCATAACCGTTCCCTCTCCGAATGTCGGATGAACTACGCGGTCTCCCTCTGCAAATTTTTCTGCAGTAACACTCTTTGCGGTATTTTTTCCGGGGATGTCGAATCGGCTCGTAAATTCCTTGGAAAGACTTCCCTCCGATATTCTCGTGCTTCCGTACGAGTGTGTTCCGGCGGAATGTCTGTCAGTACTGCGCCTTCCTCCGGTTTCCTCGTCAATATACTCGGAAGGTACCTCTTCTATAAATCTTGACATACTGTTATACTGTGTTCTGCCGTAAAGAAGCCTTTCTCTTACATAGGAGCAGTATATCTTCTTTTTTGCTCGGGTATATGCAACGTACGCCATTCTGCGTTCTTCCTCAAGCTCATCGGGATATACTGTCGACTGAGCTATGGGGAAAAGTCCTTCTTCCATACCGGGAAGAAAAACTATGGGAAATTCGAGTCCCTTTGCACTATGTATTGTCATAAGGGTAACGGCATCGGCATCCTTATCGTAATTGTCTACATCTGCAACGAGAGCTACGTCTTCAAGGAACCCCTCAAGGCTTGCGCCTTCATGCTCCTTTTCATAATAAACGGCGTTAGATACAAGTTCCTTTACGTTCTCTGCTCTTTCCTTGCCCTCAAATCCACTGTCATCGAGCATCTGTTTATATCCGGAAAGAATATAAGTCATATCAATAAGCTCTGAAACAGAACCGTTTTCCTTAACTTTTCCCAACTGTTCGATAAGCTGGGAGAAAGCCAAAAGCTTATCCGCATATCTTGCAAGGGCGGGATACTGCATAGCACTGCTTATAACATCGTACATACTTTTCCCTTCGTGATAAGCCAGCTGCTCAACTGCGGCAATTGCCGTATCTCCTATCTTTCGTTTAGGTTCGTTTATTATTCTTTTAAGTCGGATATTGTCATCTCTGTTTTGTACAACACAGAGATATGCGACCATATCCTTTATCTCTTTTCTTTCGTAGAAGCGCAAACCTCCGATAAGTCTGTAAGGCATAGCACTTTTTGCCATTGCCTGCTCTATATTGTTTGACTGCGCATTTACACGGTAGAGTACGGCAATATCGCTGAACCTGCACTTCTTTGAGCCTACAAGCTCCGTTATTTTGTCAGTAATATATCTTGCTTCTATATTTTGGTTATCAAGCTTTATAAGACTTATTTTGTCGCCCTCCTCCTTGGAGGTCCAAAGCTTTTTATCGTGTCTTCCTCTGTTATGAGCTATTACCGCATTTGCAGCATTCAATATGTTCTGTGTAGAGCGGTAATTTTGTTCGAGCTTGATTATCTTTGCGCCGCTTATGACCTTTTCGAAATTCAGAATATTTTCAATAGTGGCCCCTCTGAAACGGTAGATACTCTGGTCATCGTCTCCAACCGCCATAAGGTTCATATATTTACCCGAAAGAAGCTCCGTTAGCTTAAACTGTGCTACGTTGGTATCCTGATACTCATCAACGGAAACATATTTAAAGCGGTGCTGATAGTAATCTCTTGCCTCCGCGTTATTCATAAGAAGACGTACCGTGCGAACGATAATGTCGTCAAAGTCAACGGCATTTGCAAGCTCGAGCCTCTTCTGGTATTCTTCAAACACCTTTGCGATACCCGCAAGTCTCAGGTCCTTAGATGCCTCTGCAGCAAGGTCCGGAGGAGTCATAAGTTTGTCCTTCGCCCGGCTTATCTGTTCCATTACCGCCTTGGGTTGGTATATTTTTTCGTCAAGCTTCAGGTCTTTTATACACTCAGATATGAGTCTTTTGGCATCATCCGCATCGTATATGGTAAAGCCTGAACGGAGTCCCGCAGGCCCGTAGTATTTTCTGAGTATTCTCATACATACAGAGTGGAACGTACCTGCCCATACCTCCGATGCATCGTCTCCGACTGTAAGAGCAAGTCTCTCCTTTATCTCATTTGCGGCTTTATTTGTAAATGTTATACACAGGGCTGCCCAGGGCGGACAAGGTCTGTATGAATACTTATCAAGAAGAACTTCTATCTCGTCTTTGGGAAGGACTATAGCCTTTTCTAGCTCCTCTATCTCCTCCTCTCCGGTATTCTCGGGAACGAAATCGGTATTGTATGCATCTCCGTATCTTATTATGTAAGCAAGACGGTTTACGAGTACCGTTGTTTTTCCACTCCCTGCACCCGCAAGTATAAGCAAAGGACCGTTTACCGTATATACGGCTTCTCTTTGTTTATCGTTTAAATTGGAATATATCTTGTCGAAAAGCGCGCGTTTTGCCGCTTTGAATCTGTCTGCAACAGAAAGCATTGGGTATTTCCTTTCGCTTTATTATTAAGAAACGCGGAGTGAAAGCACTCCGCATTTTCTTTGATCAAACTTCTCTTCTTCCCTCAAGTGCGCGGTGAAGAGTAAGCTCGTCAGCATACTCAAGATCTCCTCCTGCGGGAAGACCCGATGCCAAAAGGCTTACCTTAACGCCGTAGGGCTTAAGAAGCTTTGTTATGTACATAGCGGTAGTTTCTCCGTCTGCCGTAGGATTGGTAGCAAGTATAACTTCTTTTACCTTACCTGATGCCACCCTTTCCAAAAGCTCCTTTATCTTAAGCTTGTCGGGCCCCACTCCGTTCATTGGAGATATGGTACCGTGAAGAACATGATACGTTCCCTTAAATTCCCTTACTCTCTCGATGGACATAAGAGCCTTTGTATCCTCGACAACGCAAATAAGATCATTTCTGCGTTCCGGATCGCTGCATATGGAACAAATGTCGTCACAGCTTATATTAAAACAGTTGCTGCACTCCTTGATAGCTCTTTTTGATTCAACAAGGGCGTTGGCAAAAGCCTCAACGTCTTCATTGCTGAACTCAAGGAGAGAGAAAGCCATCCTCTGCGCAGTCTTTCTTCCTATGCCCGGGAATTTACGAAACTGTTCCGTTAGTATCTCTATCTGCGGTATGATGTATGCCATAATATCAGAACATACCGGGCAGGTTCATACTGCCGGTTATTTTTGACATCTCGGTCTGCGCCTCGTTTTCAACTCTCTTGATAGCCTCATTTACACCGGCAACAAGAATATCACTAAGTGTCTCGATATCATCCGGGTCTACTATTTCAGGATCAATGTCTATAGACTTTATCTCCTTTTTGCCGTCTATCTTAATGGTAACGACTCCGCCGCCTGCCTTTATTTCATACTCGCGGTTCTCAAGCTCGGACTGAAGCTCTTCCATCTGTTCCTGCATCTTTTGAGCCTGTCTGAGCATGCTCTGCATATTCTGGGGGCCTCCGCCGTACCCCTGTGGTAATCTTGCTTTCATTTTATGATTTCCTTTCGTATATGTTATCTGTAAAGTTCGTCAATAAGATCGTTCTTCTTGTGTTCTTCCTTTATCCTTATTTCTACACCGTCTACGCTCTTGTCATATCCACGTGCAATATTAAGGATCGTCTGCTTTACGCTGTCTCTGTCAAGAATATTTTTTGCAAAAACATTCTGAACGTGCACAATAAGCTTTCCGTCAGTCTCCCGTTTGTAAGCGGACGCCATTTCCAGGAAGGTAGCGGAAGGCTTGTCGTAATTCTGAAGTTTTTCCGTAAGCTCCGGCCAGTAGTCAGTCTCGGTAAGTATGCCCTCACCCTTATTATCTCCGTTATTCTTTTCATTGAGGGTCTCGCTTGATGAGATATCAGCAGTTGCGTTCTTTACCGAAACGTTTTCTGCCTTTGTCTCCTCTTTTTTCGTTTCTCTGTATTCAACAGGTTCTCCCCTGCCGTCTTCAAGAACCTCTATTCTTGCCAAAAGCGCATCATAGGAGTTGTCAAGCTTCGGATCACACATACGCATAAGAGTGAATTCCGCAATAAGCCTTTTTGAGCAGTCTCCCTTCTGCATGGAAACGTATGCATCCTCAAGAAGCTTCGAATGATAGGCAAGCTTTTCATAAGGATAAGCATCTGCTATTGCTTTAAGCTGCTCGTATTCTGCGGCACTTATCTCGAGATAATCCATAGGAGATCTCGTTCTCTTTACGACCAGTATATCTCTGTAATATGAGAGCATATCGGAAAAGAAAACACTCAGATCCTTTGCGGAATTATATTTATCTGCTATTTCGGAAAAAATGGTCTCATAGTCTTTTGCTTCAACGGCACGTATCATTTTTACGATACTGTCTCTGCCCGAGACACCGCCTACTACATATACCTTCTCAACACTTACAGCTTCTCCGCCTCCCGCACAAAGTTCGAGAAGAGAGATGGCATCTCGCATACCTCCGCCTGCCAGCTTTGCAATAAGAGATGCCGCATCCGGATGAAGCTCTATTCCTTCCCGCTCCGCTATGTAGGAAAGTCTTTTTGCAATAACAGGTACCGATATGCGCCTGAATTCAAAGCGCTGACATCTCGAAAGTATGGTTACGGGTATCTTCTGGGGCTCTGTGGTTGCAAGAATAAACATTACGTGAGCAGGCGGTTCCTCAAGAGTCTTTAAGAGAGCGTTGAAGGCGCTTGTAGAAAGCATATGCACCTCGTCTATTATATAAACTCTCTTTTTCAGTACGGAAGGGGTGTAGATCACGGCTTCCTTAATATCTCTTATGTAATCAACACCGGTATTGCTTGCCGCATCCATTTCAAGGACGTCTGTCGCCGTACCGTTGTCCACCGATCTGCAAGCATCGCAAACTCCGCAAGGATCTCCGCTTTCGGAGGGAGAAAGGCAGTTTACCGCCTTTGCAAGTATCTTGGCACAACTAGTCTTTCCGGTTCCTCTGGAGCCGGAAAATAGGTAGGCGTGGGTAGTCTTTCCGTTCTTTACCTCATACTGCAGTATTGAGCTTATATGATCCTGTCCCGACACCTCCGAAAAGGTCCCCGGACGCCATTTTCTGTATAAAGCCTGATGCATAAAGACGTCCCTTCCCTCACAATAAAATATGACGGAATACCAAATAAGACCATACACCTTCAGATCGAAAAGCATATATATGCGTTAACCGCCGTATCTGCTCAGAACAGGCACCCTCGCGGCACATCAATAATACTCCTTAATGCTGCTTGGTTCCCCACCTGACATGATTCGAAGCCATTGATTGCGCAAGACCAATTCGTCAACACAGATACAAACGGTGCAGACCATACACATACAGTCCTCAAAGAAGGAATCCACCCCTGCTGCAGCGGATTGCAGGTACAAGGCACCGCTAACTCCCCGGCTGGTATGGCCTTATTTTATATTCCGTCATCATACTTTATTATTATAACAAAAATCAATAAATTAATCAAGAGCTTTGGAAAAACATATTTATAAAATATGTGAGGCCGTTTCCGACCTCACTCGTTTTGATCTATCTTTTTATTCTGCATCCGCCGCATCCGCTGTCTCCGTTAAGAGGGGGTATGCAGAACTCGCCTTCGGGAAACGGCATTCTTTTGAATCTATCGCAGGGATTCGTCGCATTCCGAAAGAATA
>SVSF01000081.1 GCA_015064425.1 Oscillospiraceae bacterium
CTTCATAACAGAGAAGAGTTCAAATGTACGCTTATTGAAAGCCTGTTGCGCCTCCCAAGACATTTTAAAGTCGAGAAGGCTATGAAGAAAAAGGCTGTTGAGATACTTGAAATATTCGATCTTGCTGATGAGAGAAACAATCTCGCGTGCAATCTGCCTTACGGTAAGCAGAGAAAGCTTGAGATAGCGAGAGCTCTCGCAACCAATCCTAAGCTTTTGCTTCTCGACGAGCCAGCGGCAGGAATGAACCCTCACGAGACCGAGGACCTTCGCAAAACGGTAGAGCTTTTGCGCGAAAAGTTTGATATAACGATATTGCTTATAGAGCACGATCTTAAATTCGTTTCGGGAATATGTGATAGAATTACAGTTCTTAATTTCGGTACTGTGATAGCGCAGGGAACCGCCAAGGAAGCCTTGAACGACCCCGAAGTAATAAAAGCGTATATCGGAAAGTGAGGAGCAAAAATGGCACTTCTTGAAGTAAAAAATCTTGAGGTATATTACGGTGTTATCAATGCTCTTAAGGGCATCTCACTTGAAGTAAATGAGGGTGAGATCGTAACGCTTATCGGAGCTAATGGAGCGGGAAAGACCACTACTATGAACAGTATAATGGGATTTATCCATCCAAAGGCAGGAGAGATAATATACAACGGACAAAGCATAGCAGGACTTCCTACTCATAAGATAATGAGAAAGGGACTTACTCAGGTCCCTGAGGGAAGACGCATTTTCGCAGAGCTTAACGTATATGAAAACCTTATTATGGGCTCCTATACCGTAAAAAACAAGGCACAGGTCAAGCGTGACCTGGACGAGATATACACTCTTTTCCCGCGCCTTGCCGAAAGAAAGACACAAATGGCAGGTATGTTGTCGGGCGGAGAGCAGCAGATGCTCGCAATGGGACGAGCTCTTATGAGCCACCCTAAGCTTCTTATGCTTGATGAGCCTTCTATGGGTCTTGCACCGATACTTGTATCCCAAGTATTTGATATGATAAAGCATCTTAACGAGACGGGAACGACGATACTTCTTGTCGAGCAGAATGCCGAAAAGGCACTTGCTATAGCGGACAGAGCGTACGTTATGGAAACAGGTGCTATCACCCTTTCGGGAACGGGAGCAGAGCTTGCCGCAAGTGAAAAGGTACGTGAGGCATATCTCGGAGGATAAAAATAAAAAGACTAGGCTTGCCTAGTCTTTTTATTTTTATCATGATTGACTTTTTTGGTATCGTATGGTAGAATTGTATTTAAGAAGAATATTTTCAGGAGGTATTGCAATGAAATACAAGACTATAAAAACAGATGTTATAGATCCAGATATAAATTCTCATGAATGGGATAGAGCAGGCATTGGATACGTAAGTGTTGACCGCTGGAAAGAATTTTCTCCTACACCTATAACAAGCTTTAAGGTATTGCGTGGTCCTGAGGGGATCAGCGTTCTTATGCGAAGTGAGGAAAAAAACATCAGGTGCGAGTGTACCAAAGAAAATGGTATGGTATGTGAGGATAGCTGTATGGAATTTTTCTTTAAGCCCGATCCTCTTGATCTGAATTATTTTAATTTCGAGTTTAATCCCAAGGGGGTTATGCATCTTGGACTTGGAGCGGGAAGACACGAAAGAAAACTTATTGACGAGGACAGAAAAACTTTTAGCATAGAGACGTTGATCAAGGATGGGGAATGGATACTTAAGTTTTATATCCCTCACGATTTTCTCGCAAAATACTTTAAACGCGTTGCGCCCGTATGCAAGGGTAATTTTTATAAATGCGGTGATCTTACCGACCATCAGCATTATGGAACATGGTCGGAGGTGGAGGTTGAGCATCCTGATTTTCATGTTCCTGATTTCTTTGGAAGAATAGAGATGTAAGAGGCTTGTACCTATTGACAAAACTGTCGCAAAATGTTAAAATTAACAAGATATAACATATCAAAACAAGAAAGGAAATTTAGCTATGAACAACAATATTCCAAGATGTCAGCATCCCCGTCCTGACCGAAAGAGAGAGGCGTGGATAAACCTTAACGGAGAGTGGGATTTCGAGATAGACAACGCTCTTGTAGGTGTATATAAAAATTTCTTTGAAAGAAAGTCTCTCGATTCAAAGATCATCGTTCCTTTTTCCGCAGAAAGCGTACTCTCGGGTATAGGTCACACCGATTTTATAAATGCGGTATGGTATAAGAGAGATCTCGATATTCCCGCTGATTGGGCAGGAAAGCGAGTAATACTTCACATAGATGCGTGTGATTACACTACCACTGTATACGTAAACGGAAAAAAGGTAGGCACTCATAGCGGAGGATATACTTCATTCCAGTTTGACATAACAAAATATTTGGCAGAAGAGGGCAACTATGTTACCGTATATGCTGAGGACGATATCCGTTCCGAACGTCAGGTATCGGGCAAGCAAAGTCAGGTCCTCTATTCCAGAGGATGCAGCTATACTCGCACCACAGGAATCTGGCAGACCGTATGGCTCGAGGCTGTTGAGAATGCATACGTAGAAAGCTACAGAGTTTATGCTAACATATCTGATCCTTCGGTAGCTCTTGACGTCGTTACGAGCGCGGCATCTGTGGGAGGTATACTTAAGGTTAAGGCAAGCTATGAGGGTAAGCCTATGGGTGAGGCATCTGCAACGATCACATCTCTCTGTACAGCTGTCAGCATAGACCTTGCGGAAAAGCACCTTTGGGAGGTTGGCGAGGGTAGACTCTACGACCTTAAGTTTGAGCTTGAAAAGGATGGAAAGACAGACATTCTTGATGGATATTTTGGTCTTCGAGAGGTTGCTTTGACGAGAGAAAATGGACTTCAGGTAAACGGAAAGACTGTTTTTGGACGCTTTGTACTTGACCAAGGCTTCTATCCTGACGGAATTATTACAGCCCCAAATGATGAGGCGCTTATATTTGACATTAAGGCTTCTATGGCATGCGGATTTAACGGTGCAAGACTTCATCAGAAGGTGTTTGAGCCTCGCTTCCTTTATCATGCTGACAGACTTGGATATATGGTCTGGGATGAGACAGGTAACTGGGGACTTGACCACACGGTTGAGTCGGCTATTTACAACTTCTTGCCCGAGTGGCTTGAAGAGATCGAGCGTGACTTTTCTCACCCTTCGATCATAGGATGGTGTCCGACAAACGAGACGTGGGATAAGCACGGCAGACAGCAGTGCAACGAATTTCTTGACTTGGTTTATGACGTTACCAAGAGCATAGATAAGACACGTCCGGTTATCACCTCTAGCGGCTCTTATCCGACGGAGAGAACAGATGTTCATGACGTACACGACTATGAGCAGAATCCTGAAAAGTTCACCTACAACTATTCGGAGATAGAAAAGGGAATAGTTCGCGACCAGATATATAGAAGAAGTCCCGATAGGCAGAAGTGCAAGACCGAGCTTCCCATATTCGTCAGTGAATACGGCGGAATAAAGTGGGTACTTGGTGAGGATGCTACCGCATGGGGCTACGGTGAATCTGTAAAGACGGAGGACGAATTTTTCGCTCGTCTTAAGGGCCTTACCGACGCTCTTCTTGACAACAAGGATATATTTGCTTTCTGTTATACACAGCTTACAGACGTTGAGCAGGAGCAGAACGGTCTCTTAACATATCAGAGACAGTTCAAATTTGAGCCTGAGAAGTATGCAGCTATATTTGGTAAGAAGGCTGCAATAGAGGAATAATAGGCAGCTAAAAATAAAAAGGACGAGATCTCTCGTCCTTTTTTGTACTTATTGAGCGCATTTTTCTTTGAAATATCCCTGAGGATGACGGCAGGTAGGACACATCGGAGGAGGATTTTTCCCCTTCACAACGTATCCACAGTTTATGCATATCCATTCAGTCTCTTCGGAGTCGGAGGAGAAAGTCTTTCCGTCAAGGATCTTGCGGCGGTATTTTTCATATCTTTCCTCGTGAGCTTTTTCAATAGATGCTACACGTTCAAAGAGAGCGGCAAGCTCACCAAATCCCTCGTTTCGAGCTTCGTCAGCAAACTGGGCATACATGCTATCCCATTCAAAATGCTCCCCCGCGGCAGCTGTTTCAAGATTCTTTTCGGTAGTGCTCCAGCCCCCGAGATATTTAAACCATATCTCAGCGTGCTCTTTTTCGTTTTCTGCAGTTTCGCAGAATATTTGAGATATCTCCACAAATCCGTCCTGTTTAGCCTTTGCTTCGAAGATCTTGTAGCGTATATACGCTTGTGATTCGCCCGAAAGGGCTGTGTGAAGATTTTGCTCTGTCTTTGAACCCTTTAGTGCCTCTGGTGTGATACCAATCTTGTATTCGTTCTCCATTTTTATCCTCCATGGTAAAATTTACTGTTTTTATTTTTTACCAGAAGGGCTGGCTTTATTCTCATAAGTGATTTATTTGCTTTTTTATACTTTACTTTTAGATGCCATTGAGCATAAAAAGCACATCTGAACGAGATTTCAGAAATTCAGAACCCAACTCGCACTTATTTGCATATAATATTAAGTTTGATTTAAGCACAAGTAACCATAAATTGCTTCGCAATTTTGGAAGGATTCTTCATCATCAACAATGTAAACATAAAAAATAACACCATCCATTTGGATGGTGTTATTTTTTATGGTGCACCTTCAGGGATTCGAACCCGGGACCCACTGATTAAGAGTCAGTTGCTCTACCAACTGAGCTAAAGGTGCGCTTTTCGCAACGGTTAGTATTATATCACAACAAAATCTCTTTGTCAATACTTTTTTAAAAAATATTTTTAACTAATTAAAAAATCTTGCTTTAAAGTTTCAAACCCTACTAAAATAAGAGTTTTATCTATATCGGTGCGTTCGAGTTGCTCTGTTAAAAACGTTCTGTTACAATACCTTGGGTCGATTACTTCTATATCAAAATGAAGTGCCAAAAAGGGAATGACTGAGTTTGCAAAGCTATCTTTTATCAGCAATAGCTTTTCTTTGTCGGCGTTTTTGCTATCACTTATTGACAAATACGGATAGTTTCCTCCAAGAAAAACGCTGTATTTATCTATACTCTCAAGTGCCGTGTTATCATAAAATCCTTGCCGTATCTCTTCGTTTTCGTGATATTCAACAATAAATCTTTCATCATTATCGTATCTATAGATCGTTACCGTGTCCTCGTTTACAAGTGTCGTGGGAAGTCCCGATCTTGTATATGATGTCCCTCTGAAGTTCTCACTTGCGATTATTTGGCTGAAATATTCCTTTTGATAGGGAACGATGCCCATCCTATTACATATCTGTGTATACGCAAAATACGCGCCGTGTGTATTCCAATGGTGGTCGGTATTATAATAAAGATTGCTTCCGCAACTGACCATCTCGAAAAAATCAGAGAGAGTATCTCCTTGTAAAAGACAGAGCTCCTGCTCTGATGCTTTTACGTTATAAAAGCTAGGAAGTTCGTTTTTATATATGTCGATCGAGCGAGGAGAAACGTAAAAATACGTGTCGCTATTTTGATATAGCATGTCGTATATTTTATCAAAATTGTTTTTGGCTTTGTCTAGTTTTGTATTGACTGGTATGGCTATAAGCTTACCTGATCTTGTACGAATGACCCCATTCGTTTCTATTCTGCCAAGTGCAAGCTCATAAAGAGAGTGAGTTGACGTAAGAGTGTTGCGAAGCGGAAATTGATCGGTATAAAAGCTTGAAAGATCTTCAAAATATTTTCCGCTGACAAGGCTTTTGAGGTCAATTGCAGGTGTATCCGCAAGATATCGATTTTCCTTTTCTGAGAATTTTTTGGGGGGAATAACAAGTATACTAATGCCGAAAGATAACAATATTGCTCCAAACACGAACAAAAGAAGTTTGTCTGAAATTTTTTTTGTTTTTTTCATTATTTCATCTCTTTGCTTTTTTTATATTATGTCCGCAAAACAAAAAAATAACCGCCCATTATCATTGGGCGGTTTAATTTTCTATCTTTTTTGAAACATTTACGGTTATTATGTATCCGTCGATATTGTTTCCACTGATATCGTATTTGTAATTCAGCGGTACGGTGTGTTCTCCTTCATGGCTGAGATAGTAAACGGCATAGCTGTTTCCAGCGCTGATGACGGTCAGAGGCGAAGCGGGCGTTGTTTGCTCCTTTAGCATGTTGAGGTATTCGGTAAAGGAAAGATCTTTTTCTTTCATGGCGGTGGAATGAACTGTTCCAACGTATCTGAACGTTGCCGATGCTCCGTCACCTATAGATATAAAGCCGTACTTATAAGCGTTTTCATATATCCACGAATACAGCTCAACTCCCGATATAGTTCGCTGATCTGTAGTTCCTAGGTTGTCAAAATCATGGAAGTACATTAGCTCGAATGTTTCCCCCGTGGCGAATATAGGGCTTTGAGTTTCTGATTTGCTTTGATCGTACGCATTTGAGACGATAACGTTATCATCTCCCGTGCTTTCTTTAAATGCGCTCAGCATTTTGTTAAGAGCGGATGCCGCTGCGTTTGTTGCCATAAAGTTGTTTCTGTTGACACGAAGCACGGAGTGAACTCTGTCTGTACGAGAATACATGTTCTCAAGCTTCGGCTTTGCGCCCACGTATTTATTGTTATCATCAAGGATAAGTAGGCTTCCTGTATGAAGCTTGGAGTCAACGATACTTATGACCGTTGTTTTCCCTATATTAACATTTGAAAGCTCGGCATTCCTTTTTTCTATTCCATTGCCTATAGCGATTACTATTCCTGATATGGCAAGGACGACAAGCGTTAAGACCAGAAGCGCTGCCGTTACGCATATAGCAAAAAATGTGTTTTTCTTTCTTTTTTGCATTTTTGGTGTTCCACCATCAAAGAGCTCCTCGAGTTTCACGTATTGCCTCCTTTCCTGTTATTTTTATGGGCTGTCGTTTCCGACAGCCCATGGATGTTATTAGTCAGCGTCCTTTATGGAGAAGTCCATTCTGCCCTTCTTATCAAGACCCATGAACTTTACCTTTACCGCGGAGCCAACGTCAATACCAGCGTCGGTCACCTTATTTATTCTGCGGTTAACTATCTTAGAAATGTGTACCATTCCTTCCTTGCCGGGAGCATACTCAACGAAGCATCCGATATCCTCGTTAGGCTTTTCCTTGCTAGCAAGGATCTTTACTACGGTTCCCGAGTAGGTAGCTCCTACCTCAGGCTCGAATACGATAGCGTCTATCATAGCCTTCGCCTTGGCAGCGCACTCACCGTTAGCTGATGCGATGCAGATGATACCGTCGTCGTTGATATCCACTTTGGCGCCCGACTCAGCAACGATCTTCTGAATAACGGAGCCGCCCTTACCGATTACCTCTCTTATCTTATCGGGATCGATCTGGAAGCTTGTCATCTTTGGAGCGTACTTGGATACTTCAGCTCTTGGAGCTTCGATAGCCTTGAGAAGCACCTCGTCAATGATATAATCACGTCCGATGTGTGTCTGAGCGAGAGCAGCCTTGATTATTTCGGGAGTAAGACCGTCTATCTTAAGGTCCATCTGAATAGATGTAATACCCTTATGAGTACCAGCTACCTTAAAGTCCATATCTCCGTAGAAGTCCTCAAGACCCTGAATATCAAGCATTGTATCCCAGCTTCCGTCCTCTGCGGTGATAAGTCCGCAAGAGATACCGGCTACGGGAGCCTTTATCGGAACACCGGCATCCATAAGAGCAAGTGTTGAACCGCATACGGAACCCTGAGATGTAGAACCGTTAGAGGAAACTACATCGGATACGAGACGAATAGCGTAGGGGAATTCCTCGGGAGAGGGAAGAACAGGGATAAGAGAACGCTCAGCAAGCGCACCGTGACCGATCTCACGTCTTCCGGGGCTTCTTGTTGCCTTAGCTTCACCTGTGGAGAAGCCGGGCATGTTGTAGTGGTGCATATATCTCTTTTCAGTTTCATTGTCGATACCGTCAAGCATCTGAGCCTCGGAGAGCATACCGAGTGTAGCAACTGTGAGTACCTGAGTCTGACCTCTTGTGAAGAGTCCGGAGCCGTGAGCTCTGGGAAG
>SVSF01000082.1 GCA_015064425.1 Oscillospiraceae bacterium
CAGATATAAAAAAATAGAAGCCGAAAGAAATCTTCATGCAGCCGAGGAAAATCTCGTCAGACTTACTGATATAAATTCCGAGCTTGAGTCCCGCATCGGACCTCTTGAGAATGAATCGAAAAAAGCTCACCAGTATCTTGAACTTTACGAGACGAAAAAAGCAACGGATATTGCAATTTGGACATACGATATTGCAAACATTAAGTCAAAATTTGACGAAATAGACCTCAAATACAAGCTTGCAAAGAACGACTATGACGATTCTGAGCTTGAACTCAATGCGCTTGAGAAAAAAAGCGAAGAGGCTTTTAACAGATCTCAGGAAAACAAGTATATCGGTGAGCAGACCGGCGTACGTATTGCTGAATTTACACAAAAAAAGCATGAGATAGAAAGCGAAAACCGAGTTCTTGAAAACGATATCGGATACCTAAAGGCGCAAAACGAACGTGCTGCAAAGGATATCGAAGAAAAAACGCTTGAAAAAGAAGCTGCCAATATCAAACTTGAAGCCTTTAACACCGAACTGAGCGAATACAGATCAAAGCTTGAAATGATATGCGATGATCAAGGCAAAAACAGTGATGATATCGACAGACTTCAAGAAGCTATTGACAATATAGGGATCAAGATCTCCGAAAAGGACTCCGAAAGAGAAAATCTTGACGAAGCCATAGTTAATAAAAAGCTTCTTCTCTCTACACTTGAGGGTTCACACCGTTCTGACGATGCCCGTCTTTCCGAGATACTCTCTGAGACCGAAGAATGCAAAGATTCAATAGGCAGGCTTTCTGTACTTATCGAAAACACCAATTCCTCCGCATTGATATATACGGATAAAATAAATAAGATCAATGCGGAAAAGAACGCACTCTCAGAAAAGCGCAATGCTTTTAACGCCGAAGCAGAAAAATACAATCAAGAGATCTCTTCCATTCAGGTGGAAATCAATACAAAAAGTCACAGAGCGGATACCCTTAAAAGAATGGAAGAGCTATTTGAAGGCTATTCAAATAGCGTAAGATCCGTTATGAAAGCTGCAGAAAGCAATGAGCTTAGCGGTATCTGCGGTCCTGTATCCCGTATTATTTCCGTTGACAGACAGTATTCCCTTGCCATCGAGACGTGTCTCGGCGCCAATATACAAAATATTATAGTTGAGAACGAAGACTCTGCTAAGCAGGCGATCAACTATTTAAAGAGAAACAACGCGGGAAGATCCACATTCTACCCTCTCACTTCTATCAAAGCCGGTTCTCTCGGTACAAGTGTGGCGGAACTCAGGCGCTATCGCGGTTATATAGGCATAGCAAACGAACTTGTCTCTGCAGAAAAAAAATACTTCTCTGTAGTAGATTATCTTCTCGGCAAAACCGTTGTTGTTGACGATATAGACAATGCAACAACCCTTGCCAAAGATACCGGTTACAGATTCCGTATAGCCACTCTCGACGGTCAGCTCATTAATGCAGGCGGCTCATTTACGGGTGGTTCTGCTAAACGCGACAGCGGGATGCTTACGAGAAATTCCGAGATTTCATCTCTTGAAAAGCAGATCATCCAGCTTCGAAAAAATATGGATGCAAAGAAAAAGCATTCCGATGAGCTTATAAAAGCTTGTGAAGATCTATCCGAAAAAATATCCGAGTGCGAGGAGAATGCAGCTCTTACCTCGGTTATGTTGAATGCTGAGAATACACAAATACAGGTATATAAAGCAGAATGTGCGAACATTGAGAAGAGACTTGAGTCTTTGAATGCAGACCTCTGTAAGTTGGATTCCGACAAAGCAAGCTTTGACAGTGAATACAAAAAAATATCCGATGCTATTGCTTCTCTCGAAAAAGATGTTGAGGTCATCGGAAAAGAATATACAGAGCTTAAAGAAAGCTCCGAAGCGCTCGAAAAAGAGCTTTCGGACGCATATGATCTTAACAATGCCCTTATACTTGAAGCCTCTCAGGTAAAGAACGATATTTATAACACGGAAAAATCAATAAATTCTCAAACAGAACTTATATGCACTCTCAATATGCAGCTTGATTCCGCAAAAGAATCTATGGACAGCACAAAGATGAAGCTTGAGAGCATAGGTACTACAGTCAAAAATAATAGAGAAGCTTATGAAAAGCTTATTTCCGAGATCCGTGAGATGGAGGAAAGAAAGAAAAAGCTCTCTGAAGAGACAGAAAAATTTGAAATACTTATAAACGAGCTCCGTGTAAAGATCAAGGATTGTACCCACAAACGGGAATCACTGTTCCAGGTATACACAAAACTTGAATCTACCCGTGAAAAGATCATAGGAGAGCAAGATATACTTACCGCAAAACTCTGGGACGAATACGAGTTAAGTTACAGCGCAGCCAGAGAAAGCGATAATAGCGGTATCTGTGAAGAAAACTATAAAGATTTCGTTGTGAAGCAGAATGAGCTCAAGGGCAAACTCAAGAGACTCGGACCAGTTAATGTAAACGCTATAAATGAATATAAAGAAGTAAAAGAACGTTATGAATTTTTAAGCGCACAGATAAAGGACCTTACAAGCTCCAGAGAAAATCTATTAAACATCATCTCAAAGCTCGAAGGTGAGATGCGCGTAAAATTCAGCGAGACCTTTGAACAGATAAACGTCCATTTCAAGCGCGTATTTAAAGAACTTTTCGGCGGAGGTCATGCGGAGATAGTTCTCTCCGATCCTACGGACGTCTTGAGTTCAGGCGTTGAAATAAACGTTGCGCCTCCCGGCAAGATCATAAACAACATAAACCTTCTTTCCGGCGGAGAAAAGGCTTTCGTTGCCATTGCGCTCTTCTTTGCCATACTTAATGTCAACCCTTCCCCCTTCTGTATACTTGATGAAATAGAATCCGCACTCGACGAAGTAAACGTCAGCAGATTTGCTGAATATTCCAAGTACTATTCAGATAATACGCAGTTCATAATAATCACACACAGAAGAGGAACTATGGAATCTGCAGACACACTCTATGGTGTTACAATGCAGGAAAGAGGTATATCCACGATACTTTCCATAGATGTCAAAAACGCAGAAAGCAAAATGGGAGTTAAACTAGAATGAACTTTTTTGAAAAACTGAAAAACGGACTCTCAAAAACTAAAGAATCCGTTGTTGCAAAGATGGATGCTATTTTCAAAAGCTTCGTAAAGGTCGACGAGAATATGATGGACGAGCTTGAAGAGCTCCTGATCGAAGCCGACTGCGGAGTATCAACCACAGAAGACATCCTTGAAACTCTTCGTGATACATTAAAAGAAAACCGCATTACCGATCCCGAAGCGGCACGTGAAACACTTATTGAGATTATGAAAGAAAAAATCGGTGAGCATGAAGCTTTGGATCTTTCAACTTTCCCCTCGGTTATCCTCGTTATTGGAGTAAACGGTGTCGGCAAGACGACATCTATAGGAAAGATTTCTGCCAAGCTCAAAAGAGACGGCAAAAAGGTAGTTCTCGCCGCTGCGGATACTTTCAGAGCTGCAGCAATAGATCAACTTGAAATATGGGCTTCCCGCTCGGGATGCGATATTATCAAGCACAGCGAAGGTTCAGACCCTGCAGCGGTCGTATTTGACGCCATAAACGCTGCCAAAAGCAGAAAGGCAGATGTACTTATTATAGATACTGCAGGACGTCTTCATAACAAAAAAAATCTGATGGACGAGCTTGCTAAGATAAACCGCGTTATCGATAGAGAGCTTCCCGATTCCGCAAGAGAGACTTTGCTGATACTTGATGCTACCACGGGTCAGAATGCAGTAAATCAGGCTAAGGAATTTAAAAATGCGGCAAATATCACCGGACTTATTCTCACAAAGCTTGACGGTACCGCAAAGGGAGGAATAGTCTTCTCCATCAAGGAAGAACTTAACATTCCCGTAAAGTTCATCGGAGTCGGTGAACAAATAGACGATATGGAAGAATTCAACTCAAAGGAATTTGTAAAAGCACTTTTTGAATGATATGAACAGAGAAATGAAAATAGTTTTTTCCTCAGGCAATAAAAATAAAATAAGAGAATTCAGAGAGATCCTTCTTGATAACGGGATCGATATTGAAGTTCTTTCCCTTAAAGATATAGAGTTTGAAGGCGATATCGAAGAAAACGGCACGACCTTTGAGGAGAATGCGACTATCAAAGCAAGAGTTCCCGCATCACTCGGATATATCGGTGTAGCGGATGACTCCGGACTTGAAGTAGATGCTTTGAACGGTGCCCCGGGCGTATACTCTGCCCGCTTTGCGGGAGAGCCCTGCGATGACAGAAAAAACAACGAAAAACTCTTGGATCTTCTCAAAGACGTTCCCGATGAAAAAAGGACCGCCAGATTCGTTTCCGTAATATCCTGCGTCATGCCATACGAAACCGAAGCAAGGATAATTTCCAGAGGCACCTGCGAAGGCACTATGATACACGAATACAGAGGTGACGGAGGCTTCGGCTATGACCCGCTGTTTCTTGTGAACGGCGCGAACAAAACTTTTGCCGAAATGAACGATACGGAAAAGAATGCGGTAAGTCACAGAGGAAAAGCCGTACGGGACTTCTGTCAAAACTTCAAAAAGGTGATATACGATGTCTGAAGAACGTATAGGTATCTTCGGAGGTACCTTCGCACCTATACACAAAGGACATATAAAGACTGCACTCGCTTTTTTAGAACAGGCAAAGCTTGATAAATTATATATAATGCCATCATACATACCTCCGCATAAGCAGATCAGTGAAGATGATGATCCTGCCCAAAGGCTTGAAATGACTGAAATAGCCTTTAAGGAGCACCCTCTTTACGGCAAAAAAATATTTGTTTCCGATTATGAAATCAAAAAAAAGGGACTAAGCTTTACATATCAGACTTTGGAGTTTTTCAGCTCCGAAAGCGTCCGATTGTTTTTTCTGTGCGGGACAGATATGTTTCTCAGTCTTGATACGTGGAGATATCCGGAAAAGATATTCACTCTCTGCACTTTAGCTCACGCAAGACGTTATGCTGATCCGGATGAGAAAGTTATACTGAAAAAAAAGCAAGAATACGAAACGGTCTTCAACGCCAAGATCATTGATATCTCGGACGAAGCTTTGGATATATCATCAACGGAGCTTCGAAAAATGATAGAAAAAAAACTTGATACCTCGGAATATATCCCGGATAAAGTAAAAAAATATATTATTGAACACAAACTTTACAAAGGACGGTAATTTTGGAAAAGATAATTTCCGAATTGAGAAACAGGATGGACGAAAAACGTTTGTCGCATACTCTTGCGGTTGCCCGCGAATGCGATGCGCTTTCGGATATCTTTTCACTCAATAAAAACGAAAAAAAGCAGCTGCATATCTCTGCCCTGCTCCACGATATTACAAAACAACTAAAAACAGATGCACATACTGCGCTGTGCGAAAAGTATGGTATAAAATATGACAAATATATGCTTGCCGCCCCAAAGGTATTCCACGCTCTTACGGGAGCCGCTCTTGCTAAAGAACTGTTTCCGGAATACGTTGACGACACAGTATACGAAAATATTTTAACACACACCACAGGACGAGAGGATATGAGCCTTCAGCAAAAACTTCTCTATCTTGCCGATTACATTGAAGACACGAGGACCTTCCCCGATTGCGTAGAGCTCAGAAGATATTTTTATGAGCGCTTGGGAAAGGACGAACTGCAAACTGTTCTTAATGACACTTTGATCCTCTCTTTTGATATGACAATTAAAGACCTTATAAACGAAGGACGCCCGGTAAATGACAATACTACCCGAGCAAGAAACTTCCTTCTTCTCTGCAGAAAAGCATAGATCGGTCTATGATCACAAATCGGTACGCAAATACGTACAAGGAGGAAATATGAGCCACGATAACGATCAGAATTTTCACAATTCTTTTTATGATTTAAACGACGACGAGTTCGAAGATTTTTTAGACGAAGACGATATACGTAAACCGAAGAAGCGCAAAAGAGGCCTGCCCATTTTTTTCAGAATAATGCTGGGTGTGCTTGTAGTTTTGATGCTTACTTCGTCCGCACTGGGAATATACGTTGTGGGAAGTATGTACAAAAAGCCCGAGGTGGATACCGAAGGAAAGCTTCCGTCATTCGTCGGTAATGAAAACGAAAAAGATACCGACTCGGAAAGCGAAGACGTGACCGGCGGTTCTCAAGGCGTTGTAAACGAAGACGTATATACAAGAAAAAAAGATTTTTACACCTTCCTGATCGTAGGAAGAGACAGTGCGGGACTTAACACCGACGTCATCATGGTAGCCTCATTTGACGTAGCAAAGGGTAAGATCTCCATAATGCAGATACCCAGAGACACTTACGTTGAAATAGACGGTCAAGATTATAAAATGAACGCCATTTTGGCTAAGTACTACTCAAAGGCAAAACGAGAAAATTCGAACGAGGACTATTTCGTTGCCGGTATGAAGGGGCTTTCCACAGTCATCTCCACCAATATGAATATAAAGCTCGACTATTATGTTCTCGTAAATCTTAAAGGATTCAGAAATATTATTGATATTTTGGGCGGTGTGTATATGTACATTCCCCAGGATATGGAATATGAAGACCCCGACCAGGATCTTTATATCAGTCTCAAAGAGGGTTGGAAGCTTCTTAACGGTAATCAAGCCGAGCAATTTGTGCGCTTCAGAAAGGGTTATCCCACAGGCGATATAGGCCGTGTTAATGCACAGAAACTGTTCTTAAGTGCGCTGTTTAAAACCGTAAAGGACAACATTAGCATAGATAAAATCCCCGACCTTGTTTCCGAAGGTATCAAAAACGTCACCACAAACATTGGCGTAAGCGATATGATATATTTTGCAAAAAATGCACTTAAGGTAGACCTGGAAGAAATAAATATGATGACACTTCCCGGCGAAGGCGCATATTATTACGGAGACAGCGGAACCTCTTATTACGTGCTTTACAAAGAAGCGGTCCATAAGATCGTATCCGACTACTTCTTCGTATTTAATGAGGAGTTCAAAATAAAAAACTTTGATATTTACAGCGTCTTTACCAACGTATATAATGAATATATAAACAACGTCTACAGTAAACCCTTGGAAGAAACATCAACAGAGGTATCAAATGCAGACGAGCTATACAAGAACTGACGGAGGTACTTTATGTCAGAAGAAATGAAAAATGCAGAAGCTACTGAAATAATGCAAAAAATAGTATCTGTTATGGACGCCAAAAAGGCCCATAAGATACACGTTCTTTATGTTAATAAACAGACGACGCTTGCAGATTATTTCGTAATATGCAACGGAAATTCAAGCACACAGATAAGGGCACTTTCCGGAGATATCGAGTATACGCTCGGTCTGGAAGGATATCATCCTCTCAATATTGAAGGACACGATAACTCCTCTTGGGTCCTTATGGATTACGCTTCGGTAATCGTTCATATATTCAACGACGAGGCGCGTGAGTTTTACAATCTCGACAAGCTTTGGCAAGATGGCGAGGAAGTCGACATTTCAACATTTATAACAGAAAACTAATTAATCTTTGGAGAACACATAAAATGAAGTACGAATATTCAAGCATTGACTCAAAGTGGCAAAAAGTATGGGACGAAAAAGATGCGTTCCATGCGGAAAACGATTATTCTAAGCCCAAATATTTTGCATTGGTAGAATTTCCTTATCCTTCGGGGCAAGGACTCCACGTAGGACATCCCCGTCCTTATACCGCTCTTGATATCATATCAAGAAAGAAGAGGATGCAGGGCTTTAACGTGCTCTTCCCTATGGGATGGGACGCGTTCGGTCTTCCTACAGAAAACTATGCAATAAAGAACCACATACATCCTTCAATAGTAACGGAAAAAAACATAGCACGTTTCAAATCCCAGCTTAAGGCTCTTGGACTTTCCTTTGACTGGAAAAGAGAAATAGACACAACAGATCCCGACTATTTCAAGTGGACTCAGTGGATATTCCTTCAGCTTTTTAAAAATGGACT
>SVSF01000083.1 GCA_015064425.1 Oscillospiraceae bacterium
CCCTTATCGGAACTGCATAGGTATGCTCCGTAAGACCTTCATCAAGTCTTTTGAGAGACCAGATCGTAGGAAAATCACCGATAAATCCCTGAGAGCTATATGTCCTAAGAGGATAAAGTTCTGCCCCGATAAGCTTTCCGTCTCTCATACATAGTTTAAAGGCAAGTTTTTTCTCTTCCCTTACATATACAGGAACATTCTTAAAATAATATCCGTACTCAACATAAAGATTTTCGGAATCAAAATACACTCTGTCCAATTTCAGTTCTGCTTCTCCTCCGAAAACGCTGCCGGATCTCTTTCGTACAGACTCCACAAAAGATTGAGATGCCAGAGCATGCTCTATTATACTGTAAGTACCGCTGTAATTTTCATAATTTAAAAATCCGGAAAGAGATATAGCCGATCTCTCGTCGCTTGCTTTGTACGACACGATCCCATCCCGACCGATTCTGACAGTACCGTGATTATCAATATAAACGAGGTCGTCTCCATCATTGTAAGCGTTCATTTTTTCGGTGTTCAAGCCCATACTGTCCAAAAGCAAATATGAGTTTTCCTCAGATTCAAAGAAACTGCTGTCCACATTTTCCACACTTATTATCTGAGTCTTTTCCTTTCCATCGGTAAGAAGGAACAAGCCGTCTACGGCAAGATGATTAAGCTCTGTTTCTGCTTCGCAGAAAAAGTCAAAGTTTTGCATAGCCGTATTAACATCATATGCATTTATTTTTGCAACGTCAAAATATATAGGACTTTCGGATACGGGTGTGTATATGAAATATGATCCTTCCGAATCAATCACAAGCATTTCGTATCCGTAATTTGTTCCGTCGATACTGATCAATTTTATAAAAAGATCTCTTACCCCCACACTCGGACCTTTTGCAAGATCTTTTATGCTTACGACCGCTTTTTCTGTACAGAATGAGTATATAAAGGATGACGGCAATTCTGATGAAAACTTTGCATATACGTAGAATCTTGAATCAAGTATATCTTTAAGGATATGTGTTCCATCCTCTTCGCTCAAAGCATTGCATTCATAATTATTTCCAAGCCCATTGGTTATATATGGAGTTATTGTAGCAAAAAGTTCCGGCAAAAGATCCTCGTTTACGAAAGTGCCGTGTTTTATCTCTCCGTTTTTATAACCGATAAATTCCGGCATAACATAAGCACTGTCAAAATTTTTCAGTCCTTCAGAGTTATCGTTAACAGTAACCATCATCTCATTAAGTGAGAATTCGTTTCGCTGATTAAGATCCAAAGTCCTTACAATATACAGTCCCGCCAATACCACAGCAGAACAAAACAGCACTGCAATTGCCGCTATTTTCAAGTATTCAATTGTTCTGCTTAATATCTTCATATTTATCCTTTTTAATCACTATTTTCAAGCTTTGACTCTACAGGAAGTGTTATGGTGACACTGGTGCCGACTCCGCGTTCCGATTCCATAATTATCTCTCCGCCGTGCGCTTCCACCATTTCCTTGGCAATTGCAAGCCCGAGACCGGTTCCTCCGGTTTCCGTTGCAACGGTAGGATCGTTTGTTCTGGATTTATCCGCACGGTAAAATCTTTCAAAAAGCCTTGGAAGATCTTCTTCGGATATTCCGATTCCGTTGTCCGTAACTTTAATGACAACATTCTTTTGTACACTTCTCGCTTCTACCTCTATCTTTCCGTTATCGGGAGTGTATTTTATGGCGTTGGTCATGATATTTATCAAGACCTGTTCAATTCGCTCTTTGTCTCCCGTCATTTCGGGTAACGGACCGTCTATGACGTTAAGACTGAGTCTGTGTCCTCTATCCTTTGCCATATCTCCCATTACCTCGCAGAGATGGCTGAGAGTTTTATTCATATCATATCTGCTTATCTTCCACTGAGTCTTTTTGTTATCAAGTCTGGTAAGTATGAGCAGGTCTCTTACTATACGAAGCATTCTGTTACTCTCGTCAAGTGCAGAGCCCAAGAAACTTTCTCTTGTCTCACTATCCATATCTCCGTAGGTCATAACAGTGTCAATAGCGCCTTTTATAACCGTAAGGGGAGTTCTGAGTTCGTGGGAAACGTTGGCTACGAACTCGCTTCTAGCCTTTTCGAGTTCATATCTGTTTGTGATATCGTGCATTACGACGATACATCCGTCATGAGTTTTTTTACCCTCAATATATTTGAAGTTTCCGAGGTTGACGTCCAAGGCTTTTGAACCGAATTTTACATCCCTGAGAACAAAACTCTGTTCCTTGATCGCTTTCTTCATAAAATCTTCTGCCTGTCCTATTGAAAGCATAGAAAGAAAAGATTTGAAATTGAAATCCTCGTTATACATATCTCCCAAAAGTATTTTTGCACTTTGGTTAATATGTATTACGTTTCCTTTATCGGAAAATGCGATTACAGAATCCTTAAGATAAAGGAAAACTGTTTCAAGCTTCTGTCTTTCTCCGGACACTTCGTCAAGCGTGTTTTTCAGTGCAGACTGCATGTCATTAAAGGTGGACATAAGTACACCGATCTCGTCTTTTGAGCTCACATCCATCTGCTCTGAAAACTCACCCGATGCAACAAGCTGCGCCCCTCTTGTTATCTTTTGAATAGGAGACGTTATTGCTTTTGCAAGGAAAAAGGAAAGTATTACAGAAATAATAAGTCCAAAGAATACCGACTGCAAAATTATCGAGAACAACTGCCACGTGAGTTCTCTCATCTCATCCTGAGTGTCAAGGATATATATTATGCAGCTATATTCACCGTTTTCCAAAAACAACGCATAATCACTGTATTCCGATCCGAACACCTGTTTATCTCCAAGCTCGCCATTCATAGCAGACAAAAGGTTGGGAGTGGTTTTCAGACCCGCATCGGAGTTTTCTCCCGAACCTTCAAGAACATTGCAGTTTTTATCCAGAATATAAAAATTTCTGTAAAGATCTATACCGAAAGAGTCTGCATGAGCTGCAAGGATCTGCTTTTGAGTATTCCAAAAGCCGTCTGAGGTCATAACACCTTTAAGCTCTTCGGTCAGATCCTCTTCACCACCGAAATATTCTTCTATTTGGGATGAAAATTCATTTGAATAAAAACTGTACACGCTGTTAATAAGTACTATTCCGACGACCGCCATAACGGTTATCATAAATACTACAAATATCAGCACTATTTTAAAATATATGCTTCTATACATTTATACGTCCAACTTTTTTATTTTACATAGTATCCCACGCCGCGTTTGGTAAACAGATATTCCGGCTCCGTAGGATCTTTTTCAAGCTTTTCTCTGAGACGTCTGACTGTTACGTCTACGGTTCTTATATCGCCGTAGAACCCATCATATCCCCAAACCTTTTCAAGAAGCTGTTCCCTTGAAAATATCGTATCGGTATTCTCCACAAGGAAGCATAAAAGCTCATATTCTTTTTTTGTAAGGCTGATCTGGGATGCTGCATTTGTGACCTGGTATTTATCCCTGTCAATGACAAGTTCCCTTAACGTAAGAAGGTTGCGTTTTTCTGCCTCTGCTTCTGTATTACGAATAACAGACTCATTGGAAGCTCTTCTTATATTGGCTCTTATTCTGGATAAAAGAACTTTAATTTCAAAAGGCTTGGTCACGTAGTCATCTGCTCCGAGGTCAAAACCGAGAAGCTTGTCTATCTCCTCTTCTCTAGCAGTAACTATAATTATAGGCGTGTTAAGCTTTTCTCTTATCTTTTTGCATACCTCAAATCCATCCATTATCGGGAGCATAAGATCAAGCAGCACAAGATCAAACTCACCTGTCAACGCCTTATTAAGTCCGTCAGCGCCATCATAAGCTATATCAAAATCATATCCCGCCTGCTTAACGTTAAAAGCAAGAAGCTTGGCTATATTCTTTTCATCTTCAACTATAAGTATCTTTTTATTGCTCATCTGTGATCCTCCTTATTCTCCGGATCCGTCTTTATAAAACGGACATTCTGTTGCGGAATTGATGGAAAGCAGTTTGTAGTCTGTATTACTTTCTATATATCTGAATATCGTATTTACTGCTTTTGCCGACGTTTCGTTGTTGTGAAATCCAACTGTAAAGGACTTATAATCAAGCATCTTCTCAACAACTCCTTGTACAACTTTTTCTGCTGTTGTATTCCTTTGATCGTCCTCAGAACTGAAATTCAGCCCCCAAAGTGAATAGCCTTTTTTATTCAGGTTCTCTATATCTTCTTGTACTACTTCAAACAAACAGGTTTCGGATAGTTTAACAAGTCTCGTCTTCGTTTTGCTTATCTTATACAGCATTTCGTTTGCCTCATCAACATATTCGGCAAATTCATCTGTATTTTTTATTTCTACAGAAGGAGATATTCCGACGGAATGTCCCTGTACTATTATTTTTCTCACAATATCAGGATACTTTTTCATCGAGCCCACATCAATGAAAAAGGTTGCTTTTCCTTGATTCTCAGAGAGATATCTCAATATTTCAATAGTGTTTTCATTTACTGCGCCCTCAAAGAAGAAATATGCTATGTTCGAATTTCTGTTTATTGGGTCATATATAGCGCCTTCAGACTCAGATAATACCATAGAAGGATTGTGAATCAACAGTATCTCATAAAAAGAGAGCTTTTGACTTCCGTCGCATATTCGTATAGCTTCGTTGTCTCCGTATATCTCATACTCAAATCCAAAATACTGGCATACCGTTTTCATAGGAACGTATAGTATACCGCTTTTAAGCATATACGTTTTAAAATAAAATTCTCCGTATTCCTCCGTATACGCAAAACGTTTTTCGTAAGTCTCTATAGAGATAAATTTACTTCCGTGGCTGATAGTAGTCGTTTCAAGCTCCCGGTTGCTGGATATCTCCACCCCGTCTATCTTCATAAAAACGTTTATCGGTACATAATACACCTGGTTGATCTTCTGCCAGTTGTACATCGTCTCGGTATACCACGGATCATCATTAACATAAAGCGTGTATCCCGTTAGCGCAAATATTTCTTTTTTCGGAAGAGAAACCGCGACCACACAAAGCAAAACAAGTATTAAAATTACTTTTTTAAAGCCTTTCATACATTTTCTCCTCCCATACTTTATTTTTTAAAATTTACAGATTTATAATACGCTACCGCGATCCTTACGACCATTCCGTAACTTTTTTCGCCTTCAATCTGCCCTTGACTTTGCAAGTAACTGTCGTTCAGCTCGGAACTTACATCGGCAACTGTATTTTCTCTGTATTTATCGAAAAACTCATTATAGCTGTTTATTTCACCACGAACTCTGTCATCCATCTTTTTTAGGATCACAGAATACATATTCTTGTCTGCTTTATATGCATCGCTTATTACGTATTCGTAAAGATTCATATATCCGCTGTATCTGATATACGAGTCATCACTTTCTGCACAGACCAGGAATGCAATAAAATTTGCCTCATCTTCCCTGCTGTATCCCCTTTGATGAGCCATTTCATGAGCCGCTGTAAAAGGAAGCATATAGTCGGGGAAATTAACGTTTATGTTTGCTTCACCTGTATAAAACGTGTAAATTCCCGAAATATGAGTATAGGTCATCGGCTCACTCAATATTATTGGTTTTATACGTGATTTAAAATTCTTTATTATACTGTACTTTTTGCTTGCATTTTCCCACGCCGTATTAAGCTTTTTGTTCATCTCATCAATACTGTACGGCATGACCGAATTGCTTTTGTACTTAAAATCTATGTCATCAAGAGACTCTGCCATTCCTCTGTGGAGCCAAGTCGCAGTATCAAATAGATCGTTTTCGCTTATATCCGAAAGCTCAATTCCCATTTTTTCATGAAGTTTAAGACCTCTGTAGCCCGGCACACTAGAAAAAACGAATAGAGAGTATACAACACAAAGCACTGAAAACAGAGACAAAACGTATGAGCTTGCTTTTTTTATACCGCCCGCAAAAGCTTTGACCGCAAGATATATGATCAGCCCAAGGATTATGGGAAGAAACAAAATAATGCTTTCCGCAAGTGAAAAAGGAAGTATCCCGCTAGCAGATGCAAGTGCCTTACGCAACACGTACGAAAATGAAAACCTCACTTTTTCGGCAAAATGCACGTTATTTATGATCAAACAATGAAACACTCCCGATATAAGAGCAATGATAAAAAACACCACGCTATATATCGGTATATACTCAAAAATTTTTTTGATTTTTTCCATCTATATCTCCCAACACGTCCCCAAAACGTCCGAGCAAATGTTTAAGATCGTCCACATTACCAGCAGGGGCATAGAAATCCATTCTTTTCCCGGAAGATGGATGAGCAAAAGAAATATGATAAGCATGGAGAGCATGTCTGCCGACCCCATAGTCTTTTGTACATCCGTAAAGATCATCATCGCATATCGGATATCCGAGATATGAAAAATGAACTCTAAGCTGATGAGTCCTGCCTGTTATAGGCGAAGCCTTCACGACACTTATCTCCGAATCGCGGAATAAGGTCTCATATTCTGTCTCTGCATATGAGGCTCCGTCTTCTTCGCAGCATACCTCACGCAATATTATACTGTCACTCTTTCTGCGGATAAAAGTTCTTATTTTACCACTATCGCTCTCAATAGAGCCGGAAAGGATCGCTATATAATCTTTTTTAATTAGCCCTTGCTGCATTTCAAGAGAGAGCTTATAAGCGCTGTCTTTATTCTTTGCAACCAGAACGATCCCGCTTGTATCAGCATCAAGCCGATTTACCGCCCTAAATACAAATTTTTTTCCCTGCTCCTTATAGTAGTATGCAAGTCCGTTGGCAAGACTATCCGAAAAATGCTTATAGGATGGGTGTGTTGGAACGTAAGCACTTTTATTCACCACTATAATGTCCTCATCCTCATATATAATGTCAAGAGACATTTGTGTGGGAACGATATTTTCGTTTATCTCCTCTTCCCCGTCTTCAGTTCTAAGCATCAGCTCGTCACCGACCGAAAGCAAAGCTCTCACCGTAACGCGTTTTCCGTTAAGTAAAATGCCATTCTGATCTTTCTTCAGTTTCGATATCATCCTTCTTGATAATGCAAGATCCTTTATAAGGAAGTCCTTTATGCTGCGCCCCGCCGCTCCCTGACCAATGTTATATAGCATACAAAGTATTTATCCAATCAAAAAATACACTTATCTATTTTAATTATAATACAAACCGTATTTTTTTTCAATTCCATTCTGAAAGATATTTTTCTTTATGTGCATAAAATAGTTCCAAATACAAAAAATAGATATGAAAGTTCCGAAAAACAATTGATTTCGGGTATATATTGAAAGGAAAAAGATCGATGAAAATTTTCATTAAATCCATTTTTATCTTGATGCTTATCTGCACTGTATTTGCTTCGTCTCTATCGGTTTTGGCAGAAGGGGCGCCAGTATCCCCTGCTCTGTCTATAATCGCAGAAGATACGGTTATGGCAAAAACCTGCATTGTAGATAACAAAATAAGCTTTTCTGCAAATGATTTCGAAGAAGCTTTGGGAATAAAAAAAGTAAGTAAAATAAAAATTACTAGTTTACCTCCGGTCACCTCGGGTAAATTGATGTTAGGTGCCCTGGAAGTTGTAAAAGACCAGACTATATCGAGACGCAATTTGAGATATCTCAGATTTGAACCCTGCGGCAATGAGGTTCTTGAAACCTCATTTACCTTCACCGCAAACGGGAATACAAGTTATGAGGTAGAATGTTCACTCTACGTTATATCTGAATTGAATTTTGCACCGACAAGCAGCATAGTGAATGACTCTTATCTCAATGTATCTACCCAAAAAAATATCAGCTACTACGGAACACTTAAGGCTTTAGATCCCGAAAACGATGATCTGGTGTATAAAATAGTCAAGCAGCCCAAGAACGGACTTCTTGCCTTAAAAGACAAGAAGTCCGTTCT
>SVSF01000084.1 GCA_015064425.1 Oscillospiraceae bacterium
CACCGTATATCCCAAGAGACTCTGCGAAAACGCTACCTACCTTGTACATGACGTGGATGGTGTTGTTGCCGACTATGAGATAAGTGGTAAGGACTTTATGGAAAAGGGTATCACAGTCACTGCAAAGGACGTCCCCACAGCTCCTTTGTTTACTTACAAAAAGATCCGATAAAAAACACAGATTTCCCTGCGCCCATGGGCGCAGGGTTTTTTGCCGACGGGATCATCACCTAAAAAGTTATGCTGTTTTTGTGCATAACCCACAAATATTTTTTTGGATTCGTTTATTCAACATATTGACAAACTTACGCCGTACCACTAAAATATATGTAACGAATACGGTATCTAAAATTAAACTACAGTAAGGAGAAAAAATGTACAATACCGATTTTTTAAGGAGATATTCCGACTGCGACTCTGCGGAAGCGTGGCTGTCGGAGCATATATTAAACAAAAATGAGCCCCCCGTAAGCTTCAGCGCGAACGGAACAAGCTCACACGAAATGAACTGGGAGAAAAACGTCGGAAAAACTGTGACCGTGACCGACTACGAAAAGACCGCCACCCCGGTAAAACGCAGTTATTTTATAGTTGAATATACGGAAAAGACCTACGGATTGAAGGTGGAGCTCAAAGTAACGAGCTATCCCCTCTTCCCTGCTGTTGAATACTCCGCGGTACTCACAAATATCTCCGAGTCCAATTCCCCCGAAATAAAAGACCTTATGGCTATTGACCATCCCATAATAGAATGTAAAAACAGCGTATTGCTTCACAGCTTCAGAGGCGGTTTTTACAGCCCCGATGCATATACTCCTATGGAGAAAGTTCTCCGCGCCGGAGATTCAAGTCATTTTCAAGGAACGACCGGAAGATGTACTGAAGAGTATATGAACAACTTTAACGTTGAGGACAAAGAAGCAGGTAAGGGCGTAGTTGCGGTAACGAGCTGGCCCGGAAAATGGAAAACAGATTTTTCTGTTAAAGACGGTGAAGTCCGCCTCAGCTCCGGCGAATTTTTGACAGATTTCGTGCTCTTCTCCGGCGAGAGCTTCCGTACTCCGGTAATAGTACTTATGTTCTACAAGGGCGAGCATGCAGATGCGCAGAATATGTACCGCCGTTGGCTCTACACTCACAACATTATGAGAAATCAGGGTGTAAGAGAAGGCGTAAGAGCATTACTCTGCATTATAGACAGCTATCCTCAGGTAAAAGGAAACGGCGTTGATGACGTTTTCAATATTAAAAAGCTCAAGGAAACAGGACTTACCGAAGTAATTGACGATTTCTGTCAGGATACCGGATGGTATCCCTGCGACGACTGGACGCATACCGGCAACTGGTATCCCGATCCCGAAAGATATCCCGACGGAATGGGTGTTGTAGGCGAAGCCGCTCACGAAGCAGGTCTGCAATATCACGTATGGTTTGAGCCCGAAAGACTCCGTGCGTGGAACAGAAGCACCGTTGATCTTAGAAATGCGATTATAGGCATTTACAACGGAGATGACGGACGTCCGCATTTTAAACCTTCAAGAGAACTAAGACAGCACGACACGGCGCTCATCAACTACGCTATTCCCGAGGCGGTAGACTACACAATAGAATGGGTAAACAAATTGCTTGACGAAGGTAAGATAGATATATACCGTCAGGATTACAACATTCAGCCAGCGCCATTCTGGGATGCTTACGATGAACATATAACAAAAGAGCTCGGAATTCCCCGTTGGGGCATTACCGAAGAGAAGTATACCGCAGGTATGTTGAGATTCTGGCAGTCTATTATTGAACGTCATCCCGGTATGCCTATCGACAACTGTGCAGGCGGAGGAATGAGACTCGATCTTGAAATATGCAGATATTCCTTCCCTCACACAAGAACAGACTGGTGGTTCAATCTTGAAAACTCCCAGGATCATACCTACGGAGCGGCACAGTGTCTCGTTCTTATGGGCGGTGCCTGCCCCCAGAATGCGGCAATAGCAGGATCTGAGGTCTACGACAAGTATCAGTGGCGTACACAGACTACCACAAGCACGGGCTACGGCTTTAACTTTATAAATAACATCTCTCAGAAATCCATCGACGGTATGCTCGAAAGCGGAAGAGCGTGGAGAAGGTTCGCAAATTATCTGTTCTACGACTTCTACCCCCTCACTCCTTACAATAAGTCTTTGGATGCGGTAATAGCTTTTGAATACGACTCACCCGAAAAGGGAGAGGGTATGATAGTAAGCTATCTCCGTCCCGAAGCAGAAGGAGAGTTTACGGTATATCCCACTCATCTCTGCGAGGATGCAAAATATCTCGTTCACGATGAAGACAGCGCAGTTCCCGATTACGAGATAAGCGGTAAGGACTTTATGGAAAAGGGACTCTGCTTCAAGGCAGAAAAGAAAGCGGTAGCTCCTTTGTTTACTTACAAAAAAATATAAGATCACATCAGCGAAGGGATAGGATCCCTTCGCTGAATTTTTAGGCAAACAGAAGCAATATCATACATTATTTTTGCAACATTATCAAAGTTATGTTAAATATTCCGTTGTATAATATAATCAGTTAAATACGATGGAGGACAGCAATGAACACATCTGAATTTTTGGAAAAATATTCCGATACCGAGTCATACGGAAAATGGATATCCGATCATATAAAAAGCAAAAATGACCCACCGCTCAGCTTCAATATAGGCCTAATGCCTTCTTCCGAGCTTCAATGGGAAAAGCAGGTGGGTAAAACACACACAGTCACCGATTATGAAAAGACCGACAGACCCGTAAAAAGGCATTGGTATATGATAAGCTATACCGCAAAGGATGCAGGGATAAAAGTAAATATGAAGGTAACGTATTATCCGGATTATCCCGTAGTTGAATACGCTCCTGTCATTACCAATATTGCGAAAACGAACTCTCCTTTGATAAAAGATGTTCTTGCAATGGGTTCCCCCGTTATAGAGAACAGTTCCGAGATCTTACTCCACACCTTCAAAGGTTCTGTAATAGATCCAGATGAATACCACCCCTATGAGCATATACTGACCGAGAGCTCAAGCAAGCATATTGAAGTAACGAGAGGTGTCCCTTCTGCCGAATTTATGCCAAATTTCAATTTCGAGGATAAAGCATCGCAAAAAGGCGTTATTGCAGTTCTCGGATGGCAGGGCAAATGGAAAGCTGATTTTGAGCTCAAAAACGGATGCTCATACCTCAATGCGGGGGAATACAGAACGGAATTCGTACTTCTTCCAAATGAAAGCTACAAGGCTCCCATAATGATACTTTTGTTCTACAAGGGCGAGCACATAGACGGGCAGAACGTCTACCGTCGTTGGCTGTATGATCATAACATAATGAGGGAGCAAGGTGTAAGAGATGGCTCGCGTGTTATGCTTTGCATAAGCGACTATTATTACCCTTCAAGAGAAGGAAACGGTCACGACGACGTGTATAATATCGAAAAACTCAAGGAAACAGGGCTCAACGAATATATCGATGAATTCTGTCAGGATGCAGGCTGGTACAATTCTTACGGCGACTGGCACAATACGGGCAACTGGTATCCCGATCCCGAAAGATACCCCGACGGAATGGGAGTAGTGGGTGAAGCCTGCAAAAAGGCGGGAATACTTTACCACGTATGGTTTGAACCCGAAAGACTACGCACCTGGACTAAAGAAACGATAGACCTTAAAGATGCTATAATAGGATGCCACAAGGGAGATGACGGACAATATCACTTTACAGAACCTTGCGACTTAAAACGTGGAGAGACGGTACTCACAAACTACGCTATACCGAAGGCGGTAAATTATACCATCGAGTGGGTCAACAGACTTATAGACGAGTTCAAAATAGGCATATACCGCCAGGATTGCAATATTGAGCCGGGCAACTATTGGGATGCATACGATGAAAAAATGAGCCGTGAGATGGGCATTCCCCGATACGGGCTCACGGAAGAAAAGCATTGCAAAGGTTATATGAGACTGTGGCAGTCCGTTATCGACCGCCACCCGGGCATATTGATAGATTCCTGTGCCTCGGGCGGTATGAGACACGACATAGAGACAATAAGATATTCCTACCCTCATACAAGAACAGACTGGTGGAATATATTGGAGAACACTCAGGATCATACCTATGGAGCAGCGCAATGGCTTGTTCTTATGGGAGGCGCCTGTCCCCAGACGGCGTCCCTCACGCCTCCGGACAGCTTTGATCCCTATCAGTGGCGCTCGGAAACAGTAACAAGTACCGCATTCGGATTCAATTTTCTGAATCCTATGACGGATGAAAAGATCGAGACCATAAAGCAGGTGATACGAAATTGGAAGCGTTTCGCCTCCTATATGCTATACGATTTCTATCCGCTTACACCTTACGATCAATCAAAAGCTTCCGTATGTGCGTTTGAATATGATTCTCCCGAGAAGGGCGAGGGAATGCTTATCGTTTATCTCCGTCCCGAGTTTAAAGGAGAGTTCACGGTATATCCCACAAGGCTCTCCAAAAACGAAAAATACCTCGTACACGACGAGGACGGACTTATTCCCGATATCGAAATAAGCGGTAAAGACTTTATGGAAAAGGGTATAAAAGTAGAAAGTGGAGATAAAGCTACGGCACCCTGGTTTACCTACAAGAGAATATAAAAAAGAGGCGTAAAGCCTCTTTTTTATTTATTAAGTTTATCAAGCCAGAAAAGACCGATATCCATAGCATCGTACAGTCCGTTTTTATCAAACTGTTTTGCTATGCGCTCTGTGGGAGATTTGCTTTGGTCTGTGCTTACGATCTGAACAAGTATTCTGTCGGGTATTTCTACGTCCTTGCCATCGGTAGACTTGATCGTCTTATTGGTAAGTATAAGCATGAAAAGATAATACTTGTTGCTCATATCCCCGTAGCATATTGCATTCTTTTCTCTTACAAAGGGTTTGCCCTTGTACATTATATAATTTTTGGTCTCCGTTGCCATAACGACCTCCTATAATTCTTTCTTATTGGTACTATTATACACGAAAAACATCCGTAAATCAATAGCAGATGAAAAATCAGATCTATTTATGTATATACGGAGATCTTATTCGTTTGTCGATACTATTTCCCGAATATTCAAAAGCGAGAAAATATAATTTTTCAGCCTCGGCTGCTTTTTCGAATCGGGATCTCAATTTTATTCCGCAGCGCTTGTAGTGGGCTGCTTTCGTCAGTACTCTTATTTTGGAGCCTTTTACTATTTCCTTAAACGTCTTACTTCCCGATGCTTTCATCGCAAGAAGCTGAGTATATATCGGCTCTTCCTTTAGATCTTTTTCTTTTATCTTCAGTAATGAGTACAGGATCATGCGTCTTATTCTGGCATTTGTGTATTTCTTTACCGAGCACATACGGTAGAGTCCCTCAAGGTCAAGCGTGTTTTCCGCCGCATTGCATATCCTGCTCTCAAATCCGCCTCCCATTTCGGCATACTTTTTGAACTGCTTTGCATCAGTAAATCTGAGAGTTCCTATTATGTATGGAGAGATACTTTTTTCTGTAACAGGTCTGTATTCTTTAAGAATATCAAGACAAGATTCAGGGATCTGGTCATTCAAAGTTTCCGAACAGTTAAAATACATCTCTCTTGATACCGTTGCGCTATGTTCCGTCTCTCGCTTTATGACAAACAGTTCAGGATGAAAGTCTTCCCTGCCCATCGCCTTAAGATATTCAAGAGCGAGAATATCATTTGACGTTAATAAAATATCTTCTCCAAACATCTCTTTATAGCATTCACTTTGAACTTCAGCATAGGACATGGGACTGTTTTTTGACTTATCAAGACGTTTTTCGAGGAATTTGCAGAACTCCTCGCTTATACATCTTTCGGCGCACAGACACAATTTTTCTACGTTTCCCGACTCGCTTCCGAAACAAAGAACGTCTATGCAGTTAAGCTTTTTAAGAGTCCTTATCGCACCTGTGGCAAAAAATTCCGCACTTCCGCAGGAGTAAGGATATGGCAATTCAAGTACGAGATCCGCACCGCAAAGGACCGCGGCCTTCGCCCTCTCGTACTTAGGCAGAATGGCAAAACTTCCACGTTGTACAAAACTACCGCTCATAAGTGATATGATATATGAGTCGGGATACTTCTCTTTTATCATATCGATCTGAAGCTTGTGCCCCTTGTGAAATGGGTTGTATTCACATATTACCGCTACAAATTTCATCAGTTCCCCCGTATTATCGGGAATTTTTTCTTTTATGTCTTGTAATTCCCTCGAAATTATTATATAATAAGATGTTGAATTATGTTTTCAACATATATTATATAGCTTTCTTTTAAAAAATACAATATAAGATTTTAACGGAGGAAAACTAATGAAGGTTTTAGTTGTTAATGCCGGAAGCTCATCCATTAAATATCAGCTTTTTGATATGACTTCCGACAAAGTTCTCGCAAAGGGTCTTTGCGACCGTATCGGTATCGCAGGAGGCAACTTTAAGCACAAGGTAGAAGGCAGAGAAGATTATAAGATCGATGTTCAGATGGCTAACCACAAGGAAGCCCTCAAGCTCGTTCTTGACACTCTCGTTTCCAAGGAAAACGGAGTTATCTCTTCCCTTTCCGAAATCAATGCAGTAGGACACAGAGTTCTTCACGGCGGAGAAAAGTTCTCCGGTTCCGTTCTCGTTGACGAATCTGTTATCGCAGCTATCGAGGAATGCTGCGAGCTTGGCCCTCTCCACAATCCCCACAACCTTACCGGTATCCGTGCATGCGAAGCTATTATGCCCGGCGTTCCCCAGGTGGCAGTATTTGATACAGGCTTTCACCAGACAATGCCCGACTACGTATATCTTTATCCCCTGCCTTACGAATACTATGAAAAGTACAAGATCCGTCGCTACGGTTTCCACGGTACTTCTCACCGTTATGTAAGCGGAAGAGCAGCTGCCCTTCTCGGCAAGCCCGCTTCCGAGCTCAAGGTGGTAACCTGCCACCTCGGCAACGGTTCCTCTATTGCAGCTGTTGACGGAGGCAAGTGCTTCGATACAACAATGGGACTTACTCCCCTTGAAGGTATTATGATGGGTACACGCTGCGGTTCTATCGACCCCGCTATCGTTCCCCTTCTTATGGAGAAGGAAGGCCTCACAGCTAAGGAAGTTGACACTATCCTTAATAAGAAGTCCGGTATGCTTGGTCTCTCTCAGACAACAAGTGACAACCGCGACATTGAAGAAGGCGCAAAGGCAGGAAACGTTCGTTACCAGATGATCGAAAAGATGCTCTGCCACCAGCTTACAAAGTACATTGGCGGATATGCAGCTGCTATGGGCGGCATCGATGCAGTAGTATTCACAGGCGGTATCGGTGAAAACAATCCTCAGTACCGTACAAGAGTTGCTGAAAAGCTCGAATTCCTCGGCGTACACATCGACGAAGAAATGAACAAGAAGGCGTTCCGTTCCTCTGAGGAATATGATATCACAACTGCTGATTCCAAGGTAAAGATGCTCGTTATCCCCACAAACGAGGAACTTGTTATCGCACGTGATACAAAGGAAATCGTTGAAAAGCTTTAATAAAACTTTAGGAGCAGACTTTAAAGTCTGCTCCTTTTTTAATGTAAAAAGAGCAAGCCTTTGGGAGACTTCTCATAAGGAAGTCTCCCAGTTTTATTCGCCCCAAGGCGAGTTATATTGCTTCGCAGTTATATTCGGCTAACGCCGAGTGGTATTCGCTTTGCGAGTTTTGGAGGCGAATAAAATATCACTGAAACCAAATGGTTTCAATACCACTATTGCCATAAGGCAATAATATCACTCCGACGAAGTCGGAATATCACTTGA
>SVSF01000085.1 GCA_015064425.1 Oscillospiraceae bacterium
CTCAAAATCAGTTTATCCGCTGTGCTTGTTATTATTATATGCGATTTGAGCCGAAAATGCAAGCAACATTTTCTGAATTTTGGTTAACGGAATTGTGACTACCACGGCATGGCAAAAGCCGCAAACCTTGTGATTTGCGGCTTAAGTTAATGACATTGATATTTAATATAGTTCTTTTTCTTTTTTGATCAAGTGCAGACGCGCCGTAAGATCGACATAATCTCTTTTTCCTTCAAAATACTTTTCCGAATCAAAATCGGTCGATATCTCATCTGTCTCCTTATACCACAGTACAACGGCGGAAGGAGCTCCCGGATCACGTGCAACAGAGACGCCTTTCGTCATAAGCTCGTCTCCGGTCAATATTCTCACGTAATTTTCATCGTCCTCATCCCAAACCTTATACTTCTTATCAGGATATAAAGCTTTGGGAATAAAATTATAGATACCGCCCAAGCGGAAATACGATATCATCATACCTTTATGTTTTTCGGGATCGTTAAACTGCATAGCGATCTTTCCATCAAAAGCAAGATCGTATTCACCAAGCTGGTAATAATCTTTATACATATATTTATGTAAAGTTTGCCATTTTTCCAAAGCACGTTCATAAAGCTTAAGATCTTTTCCGGATGCACCGTCCACACCGATACTGAGAGTAAGACGTGAACGTATATCGTAATCACTTGCCATATCAATGAATGCGGTTCCGGTAAAGGGAAGCCAAGACAGAGCTCCGTAGTTCTGTCCTTGTTGGGACACAACTTCAAGAACGTAATCTGTCTTCGTATGAGCGAAAGAAAAACGAAGAGTTTCTAGATCATTTCGTCTTCCGCCCGAAGAACAAGAGTCAAACACCAGCCCGGGATTTGCTGCAGATATAGCCGACCATGCCTTAACGTAGCCTTCACAAGCTTTTATCTGAGTTACACCTGTTCTCGGTATTGAAAGCTCATTGCGCTCATATTCATCATAAGCATTCCAAAATACGCCGTTGATAGTATTGAAATCCTGACGGTACACATCAAGAGAAAAATCTTTTATTACGCCATTGACCATATCCGATACATATTTTACAGATGCATCTTTACCGTAATTAATAAGACCTGATTCGGGATCGATATCATGGTTTTTACAATAATCGTAACTTAAATATTCTTTATTTTTTCCGACATAAAGGATATTATTTTTTAAAGTTTCAGCTTGCGGTCCTCCAAACACTACTCTTTCCGGTTCAAACCAGAAACAAAGCTTTATTCCTGCCTTATGGCAAGCATCACTTACACGTTTAAAGCCGTCAACTCCGTATTTCTCACACGGAGTATAATCTCCCGTAAATGCCCAACCAAGTTCCGAACCGTATGGAGTATAGTTATACCAACCGGCATCAAATTCATACACGCAGTTGAACTTTTTCGGTAGATCTGCAGCCTCAATTTCACCGATAGTTTTAATATCCCCTTCGGGTCCGGGCATAGGTGTACAAAAGTACACGTTCTCTTTAAAGTCACGGCTTCCGGAATTCCTGAGAAGGTTATGGTCAAATATCCATCTTCTCCATATATTTTGACCGTACTGCCAGTCACCGTTTTTATAGAAAAGGAGAACCATAGCCGGAAGCTTAAATTCTTCTCCTTCAAGCATAACGAAATCCGTGGCATCTACACCGGCCTTAAACGCCGCAGACGTTCCGCGCATTTCAAATTCGGCTCTCCAACTTCCCTGCCAATTTATAACTGCAATGGTACCTTTCTTTGCAGACCTGTCTTCAAAATTAAAATAAGGACAATAATTCTCGCAAGGTAGACCGTTTCTGGAAATAAGCCCGAAGGAATCATCCTTCCTGATCTTTTTGCAATACGGTTTATACGCCGTCTGTTTTATAGCACCGGTCTCATACCACCAATATTCGCCGCCTTCGTTATAATGCAGTAAAAATTCCTCGGTATTTGAGACGATGGAGCTGTCAACAGATAATACATTTTTGATTCTGCCGGATTTTCCTTTGGCAGTATTTTTCAGTCTGATGTAATATTCTATAACAGGGTATCCGGGATAAGAAACAAAGGTAAGCGTAAGCTCCAAATTTTCCTCTTCAGAGCTATATCTCACATCTCTTTCATAATGCTTTAGCGGCATTTCACTGTTAGGGAAATCGGTAATCTCTCTAACGTCCGATAAAGTTTTATCCCATTTTATCGAAGATGAGGCTCTGTCATTTACAGTAAAGCTAATAAACGGTATACCGTTTTTGTCTACGTTATGCTCCAACCATTCGCTCATTGCATCAAAATCCGCGTGGTCTTTAAGATATTTTTTTATATCTTCTTTTTCGCATATATTTGAATATAGGGATTTAACATTTTGTTTAATCATATTTTTTCCTTTCGTCATTTGCGACAATAAAAAACAAACCATAAACATCGTCATCTTCATTATATATTAAACCATTCTTAATTTCAAGCAATTTTATACTACTGTCAAAAAAGAAAGACCCCGTTTGATATCTCAAACGGGGTTCTCTCTATATATATTAGTACATTCCCATTCCGCCGCCCATACCGGGTGCTGCGGGAGTTTCGGGATGTTCTTCCTTTTTATCTGACACTACTGCTTCGGTAGTAAGTACAACCGATGCGATAGAAGCAGCATTCTGAAGCGCGGAACGTGTAACCTTTGTGGGGTCAACTATACCGCTTTCAAACATATCAACGTATTCTTCCTTAGCGGCATCGAATCCGTAGCCGATCTTACCGGAGGAAATGATCTTTTCAATAATAACGGAGCCTTCAAATCCTGCATTTGCAGCTATCTGACGTACAGGCGCTTCAAGAGCCTTAATTACAAGCTCAACACCTGTCTTTTCGTCTCCGCTTACAGTATCAAGAAGCTTCTTTACCTCTTCTATAACGTTAAGATAAGCGGTACCGCCACCGGGAACTATTCCCTCTTCAACTGCTGCCTTTGTAGCATTAAGAGCATCTTCAATACGAAGCTTCTTTTCCTTCATTTCGGTCTCTGTAGCAGCGCCGACCTTAATAACAGCAACACCGCCTGCAAGCTTTGCAAGTCTTTCCTGAAGCTTTTCTCTGTCGAAATCGGAGGTCGTAGTCTCAATAGCATTCTTTATCTGTGCAATCCTGGACTTGATATCTGCATCGTTGCCCGCACCGCCGACGATAACGGTATTTTCCTTGTCAACCTTTACCTGTCTCGCATGTCCGAGATGGCTGAGATTTGCTTCCTTAAGTTCAATACCAAGCTCAGAGGTAACGACCTGACCGCCTGTAAGAATAGCAATATCGCGAAGCATTTCTTTTCTTCTGTCGCCAAATCCGGGAGCCTTTACAGCAACGCAAACGAATGTTCCGCGAAGCTTATTAAGAACAAGATTTGTAAGAGCGTCTCCGTCTACGTCTTCTGCAATTATAACAAGCTTTCTGCCGGACTGTGCGATCTGCTCGAGAAGAGGAAGTATCTCCTGAATGCTGGAGATCTTTTTATCTGTAATAAGGATAACCGCATCGTCAATGACAGCTTCCATCTTGTCTGTATCGGTAACCATATAAGGAGAAATGTATCCGCGATCAAACTGCATACCCTCAACAACTTCGCAATACGTCTCAGAGGACTTGGACTCTTCAACCGTAATAACGCCGTCAGAGGAAACCTTTTCCATTGCATCGGCAATGAGTGTACCTATAACATCATCACCTGCGGAAATTGTTCCTACACGTGCAATATCTTCAGAACCGCTGACCTTCTTGGAAATATCAGCCAACTTATCTACTGCTTTATTTACTGCAAGCTGAATACCTCTTCTGAGTATCATGGGATTTGCGCCTGCGGTTACGTTCTTCATACCTTCTCTGATGAACGCCTGTGCAAGAAGTGTTGCTGTAGTGGTACCATCACCGGCTACATCATTTGTCTTTGTAGCAACTTCTCTTACAAGCTGAGCACCCATATTTTCCATTGCATCCTCAAGCTCTATCTCTTTTGCAATAGTAACGCCGTCATTTGTAATAAGGGGAGCTCCGAACTTTCTTTCAAGAACAACGTTTCTTCCCTTAGGTCCAAGTGTTATCTTTACAGTATCAGCAAGCTTGTCAACGCCTCTCAAAAGTGCATTGCGAGCATCAATTCCGTTCATTATATTCTTTGCCATAAGATCTTCCTCCCTTATTACTCAACAATAGCGAGAATGTCGCCCTGCTTTACGATAACGTATTCACTTCCGTCACACTTTACTTCTGTTCCGGAATACTTACTTGATATAACTTTATCGCCAACCTTAACGGTCATCTTAACTTCCTTGCCATCAACAAGTCCGCCGGGACCAACCGCTATTACTTCAGCTATCTGAGGCTTTTCCTGAGAGGAAACAGTAAGGAGTATTCCTCCTCTTGTAGTCTCTTCCGCTTCGATCATTTTAAGTACAACTCTGTCTGCTAAAGGTTTAAGAGTCATAGTATACACCCTCCGTATAAATATTTTTGAATCTTTTAGCACTCTTTTGTGCCGATTGCTAATTCCAACAATGATATAATACACAAATCCTGCAAAAAAATCAAGCGAATATCTTCCATGTTTACATTTTATTAACATTTTCCTGCAGCAGTTTATCAATCATCTACATCATTTGCCAAAAGATTAAGATTATCTGTAATTTTAGAAATCTGCCTTATCTCGCAAAAGTTCAAAATCCTTCTTGTCTGCGCTGATTACGCATTTGTTTACGCCGCTTCGCCGCCTCGTACTCCTGTTTCTGCTCATCTGTTTCGATAAGAAGATCCGGTACCTCTATAGGTTTTCCATCACTGTTTATGGAAACCATATCGATATAAGCACGGTTTATCATTTCTCTGGTCCCATCCAAAGCTTCTCTGTAGGTGTCGACTCTTATCTCCATGGACGAACGCCCAACATAGGTAACTATTCCTTTAAGAACGATCATATCACCCGAATATGCCGGTGCCTGAAACTGCAGATTATCTATCGCAGCGGTGGTAACTATAGCTCCGCAATGACGTATGGCAACGATTCCGGCGAGTTCATCTATCCATTTAAGAAGATGTCCCCCGAATAATCTACCGTAATGATTTATGTGCGCGGGACAAATAAGATACTGCTGTTCCGTAATGGAATCCTCAACTTTTTTTATTTCTCTCACATTTAAACTTTCCTTTCCAAAGTGTTTCATTCAGTATATCATAATATTCTATTTTTTTCAATTTAAATTCGTACTGTATCTCTTACTAAAAAAATCCCCTCTGCGGCAGAATTGCTTGTGCCATAAAGAGGGGATCGTTATATCAAAAAACATAATGGCGGATACCGGGATCATATTATTTTGGAATAAATACTTTCTCCTCTGTGTTTATTCGGAATCAGCAGTATATCGCCGCATTTATTACGTTCATCGGAAATACGGTTTACCGAACACAGCTCCGAGCATTTAAGTCTGTACTTTTTTGCAATGTCCCACAGTTCCTCGGCTTTATCGGGATAATATATTTTTATACCGTTTTCATCGGGATCGAAGACTATAGGAGAAGAAAGTTCTATAGAAACAAGGGCATCGGAAAATTCAGACAGAAATTCTGTAAGGCCAATTTCCGTTTCAACATCACAGAACAGTTTTTCTCCTTCATCTGTGAAATTTTGCCATACAACAGAACACGCAAAAGAATAGCTATGTTCCCTTTCGTCTTTTGCAAACGGCATTTCAAATCTGAAAGGCTCTTTGTATTCAAAAGAAGCAACGCTTCTGTCATCGTCTTTACTTATACCTTTAACTGTACAAGTTCCCGTAATGACCGCTCTTCCCTTTTCGCTATTATAATTTACCGCATCAATATACGGTGTTGCATTTAAATACAATATCTCTCCGTTTATGCCCAAATCTTTCTTTTCTTTTTGCATATTCAGCGAAAATGAATTTCTTTCCGATGCACTTACAGAAACAGTTTTTATCTTATCGCGGCAAAGCTTATCATCGCAAATCGTAGAATATGCATCTGTACATAGCCTTACTTTTTTAGGAACAGCTCCACACAGACTTATGTCATAAGTACACTCAAATTCTGCCAACTTCTCATTAGTGACATTATCCTCGTTTATTCCAAGCTTCATATCCCGTATTTCGGCAAAAGCTTCAATAACTACTGACTCATCAAAATCAGGTGTCGTGCAGTCCTTATCGAAACTTATCTTTTTGCACTTCGAAACATATTCTCCGCTTTCTGTCTCGAAAAGTCCGTTGAAAAATCCACAGCATTTAACATGAGTAATACCGTTACCCGAATACAACACGTCACATACACTTATATTCATATTACAACTTATTACGTCTGCTATGCCGTCCTCACCGTTTTCCACTTCAAAAGTTTCTGTTAATTCATTTCCATTTTCTTCATAAGTTAATACATCGGATGTCTCTTTATCGATATATTTTTTCTCTATATTTTTTTCGTCGTCAATATTATATTTCCCTAATATCTCCGGATCACAGTTTTTCTTGATAGTATATGCTATCCTACATTGGAGCTTTGATCTTAAATTTATTTTTCTCGGGCCAAGCATTCTATGATTATAATTCAATACCTTTATGCTCACGCATATATTTGACGCTTCGGATATGCCGTCAATTTCAAAGCTTTCCTCAACCGGTGTTGAATATATTACATTTCTTATTCTGTTAGCGGAATTTAAAAAACATACACTATACAATATTTCACCGTCAATATCCACATTTTTACTGCCTACATACTTACCGTTTAATCTGGATCTTGTACTTACGTTTAAAACTTTCTGCATATCGTCATAATATTCGGGAAGCGTGAAATCCTCCGACTTTTCTAAATCCGAAGTAAATAACATTCTATGATCGAAGTTTATTTCGCCACAGCTCTTTTCAGGCATAATATACCCCTTTCCGTAAATTATTTTTCTAGTAGAAAATATGAAAAAGAATCCGCTAATATTACTTTTCCGTAAGATTTTTATAAATCTTTTCGAGTGCTGCCTTCTCTATTCTCGAAACGTAAGAACGTGAGATACCCAGACTGTCAGCTATTTCTCTTTGCGTAACAGGTGCACCTTTATAAAGCCCGTATCTTAAAATGATTATCTGTCGTTCTCTCTCACTTAACTTTTCCCATATGATCTTATAGGCTTTCTTACTATTGATCTTTATATCAAGATCATCCGCAATAGTGTCCTCGCAGCTTATAATATCTATATAAGTAAGAGGATTTCCATCCTTATCGGTATCTACCGCTTCATTTATCGATACCTCGCAAGATGTCTTTTTTTGTGAGCGAAAATACATCAGTATCTCATTCGCTATCCTCTCCTAACGGCTCGTCATATTCTGACGAATCCCCGTTAGGATTTTTGTCATTTTTGGGGGTATTTCCACCATCGGGCGGGTTTGGAAATTCATAG
>SVSF01000086.1 GCA_015064425.1 Oscillospiraceae bacterium
TGCTCAGTTCGCGGCAGCAGGTAAGGCTATCGGCAAGAAGAATCTTGCAGAGATCGCTATGTCCTACGGCTACGTTTACGTTGCACAGATCGCTATGGGCGCTGATATGAACCAGACTCTCAAGGCTCTTGCAGAGGCTGAGGCATATCCCGGACCTTCTCTCATTATCGGTTACGCACCCTGCGAAATGCACGGTATCAAGGGCGGTATGACTAACTGCCAGAGCGAAATGAAGAAGGCTGTAGAGGCAGGCTATTGGCAGATGTTCAGATTCAACCCCGCTAACAAGGCTGAGGGCAAGAATCCCTTCACTCTCGACTCCAAGGCTCCTACGGGCGATTACCGTGAGTTCCTTGCAGGTGAGACAAGATACACACGTCTTGCACAGCAGAATCCCGAAAGAGCAGAAGAGCTCTTCACAAAGGCTGCTGAAAAGGCTAAGGCTAAGTACGAGCACCTCGAAAGACTTACAAAGCTTTACGAATAATTTTAATAAAACGAAAGCAAAGCACCGCGCATTTCTGCGCGGTGCTTTTTCGTTCGAAGGAGGGGAATATCTTAAGAACTCGGGAACAAAACGAAAATTTTTTCGTCTAAAGCATGAATGTGAAAAGCTCTGAATCTCTGCGCTTTTTGAACAAAGATATTAATTTTTTATGAATTCATATTATTCACTTTACACAATGTCAAAAATATGGTAATATAAAAGTGAGGAAGTATCTTCCATATAAAAAGAAAGAGGTGAAGGTCTATGAGAGACAATGAACCGAAGGCCTATCACCGTGCTCTGATAATGGTATAGAAGAAATCATTTTTAGGGCGCGGACAGATAAGTAATTTTCGAAACAACTGAATATTAAAAAGGGGAACAAAAATGACAAAAAAGCATAAGAATGTTTTAAGTATTCTTATGGCGCTTGTCTTGCTTGTGACGTGTACAGCGTCATTCCCCTTAAACAGTACGGCGGAAGCCTACGACACGCAAGAGAGTGCCGTAAGTTCAGAAAACTTATCAGCCCAAATTGAAAATATTGAACCGTTGGCTATTGAAAAAAGCGGAATTATGGAAAGAGTAGACGAATTCCCCTTCGGATTTGAGATAATATCAACGGACGGAGAATACGTGACCGCGCGTTTTAAGGTAAACGGTTCGGAAACAAAGCTTGAAAATCTGCCGGGTATTTCCGACTATGATTTTTATACGAATGCGGAAACGGTAAACGAGCTGTCATCAGCATCCGAAAGACATACGATCCGTATGGAAGCGGACAGAGAATATACGTTTGAGTATTCGTACGGTGAAAACGGCGGAAAGGTATATTATAACGGAATCATCAAAGCATTAAGCTTTGAGGTAAACGGAGAACCCTACGCTACGGTAAAGATATACGATACGGTGAGGAACGTACTGACAAGCGAGTATATCGACGTGCTCAACGGAGAGAAGAACGTGGCGAGCATAACGAATCCGAGAGGCTCGGGTATAGTTAATGAAAGCGAGACGAATAACAGCACTTCAGCTGCAAACAGAACGTATGATGACTATGATAATTACGGACAGATCTCAACTCTTGTAGATGTTGACTATTGGGTAGTCAGCTTTACAAGTGCAGGAAGTGCTAACTTCTGGTTAAGCAACAGTTCAAGTTATGGCAATCTTTCTATGACAGTATACGACGGTAACGGAAATTATATTTCTTCAACAGCAATTAATGGTTCAAGCAGCGGACTTATTACGTATAATGTCAGTGCATATGTGAATTACTATATAGCAGTAACCTTAACATCCGGAAACGTTCCCTTATCATATTGGCTCAGAGCAAAAAATACACCTTCTACACCTGCAACCAACCCCGACGCATACGAACCGAATAACGGAATAGGAGCGGCAATACAGATATATCCGGGAACACCAATATCCGCAAATATACACAATTCAAGCGACGTGGATTATTACAAGGTAATTCTTTCGGGAACGGTGAATATGTCGGTAGGTCTCGGAAGTATACCCGCAGGATGTGACTACGATCTTTACGTTTATACTCCTTCAGTTGTTGTTGCAGGAGCATCCACAAATTCCGGTATAGCGGCAGAATCTGTGAGTCTGACGGGAATTACAGGTACGTATTATATAGCGGTAATACCGCAAAACAGCAGCTATTCGGGAAGTAACTATTATCTTAACGTGACAACCACCGCAGTTACTCCTCCGGCGCCTGCAGGAGACAGTTATGAGCCGAACAACAGCATAAACCTTGCTAAAGAAATAAGTACGGGAACAGCTGTATCGGCAAATATACATGAGGCGGGAGACGTTGACCACTATAAGTTTAACGTAACGGTACTAAGTAACATAAGTATCACGCTTACGAATATACCTTCGGGATGCGATTATGATATTGAGCTGAGGAGCCCAAGCTCATCTTTGCTGGGAAGCTCAACAAACTATGCTATGACGTCTGAAAGTATAGGATATCCAAATGCTGCAGCTGGATGGTATTACGTAGCGGTTATACCGAAATCGAATTGTTACTCTGCAGATAACTATTCTCTGACGGTAAGCTTGACTGCAGTTCCTTTGGGAGATGTACACGAGCCTAATAACACTATAGCAACCGCTACAGATATATCTCAGGGTGTACCGATGTCGGGAACTATCCACATTCCGAATGACGTGGACTACTACAAGATCACTCTAACGTCAAACAGCAGCCTTACTGTTACGCTCAATAACAGCTTATGTCAGGCAAACAATGATCTCAAGCTTTGTTTAGATGATGGAACTGTTATAGCATCTTCTGTAAACAGCGGAACAGCTAACGATTCCATAACGATACCCCTTATAGCATCAGGAACGTATTACGTCAAGGTTTATCCCGCCACGTTGACTGATGTTAGCGTCGGATCGTATAGTCTGACATATCAAGCAACAACGGTTGATACGGATGGACCGGTATATAATTTTGTGGTTCGTGACAGCGTTACAGGCGAACTGATAAGTGGTTCAGCAAGACTAGAGCTATGCTACCCCGGATGGGAGGATGTTTTTACTTTTACCGGCGGATTTGTTGCTCGCGTAGTAGATAGCGGACAAAATATGGGATATAACGTGCGTAAGCAAGGATATATGACCAAGGTTTCAGCTATAGAATATCGCAATAATCAGAATAAACCGGAAGAAGTGGATCTTGAACCCGTTCCTACAAAATATCTTAATACGGGCTTTACCGCTCCTCTGAGTGATAATCCCGGATATGTATCGTCTCATTTTGGAAATAGAGGATATTATTATGGAAGTACTCCCGAGTTAGACTTCCATCAAGGTACAGATTACGGAAGAATTGCCGGAACCTCTATATTAAGTGTATGTACTATAACAAACGGAGAGGAGGAGTCTTTTGGAAATCATTATTCAATGGGAAATTATGTAAAAATCGCAGATGGTTCGGGATATACAATTACATATATGCATATGCAGTCTCCATATGTAAAACTCCAGGAAGGTGAACAACTCGATCAAGGAGAGGAAATAGGGAAAGTTGGAGGAGTTTCCGGTTCTCAGGGTGCCGGACATTCTACAGGCGCGCATCTTCATATAGACATATATGACGAATATTTAGAGCAATATGTAGATCCCGAAATTATATTTGGACTATGCAGTGCTCACTAAGGAGGTGGAAGCGATGAAAAAAATATTAATATTTATACTTGTTATAGCTTTGTCTTTGATTATTGTGTCTTGCATGGCGCATACAGAGGATGAGCTTCTAGATGTAACATTTGGAGATTCCTCCGAAGTGGAAAAATTATCGGAAACGGAAAGTGAGATTGATATCCAAAGAGAGACTGAAACTGAGAAGGAAACCGAGACTGAAAAAGAAAGCGAAACGGAAAAACTAACTGAGAAGCTTACGGAATCCGAGACCGAAACGGAGAGTGAATATGAGAAAAATCCCGTATCGGAAAATCTCGGACAAAATGTAGGCGGACTGTATATCTGTGAACATGTTCCGTTGAATTTGGTTAGAAGTTTTCCTATAGATGAATCTTATCATAATTTTCATGGGTGTTTAATTGAATATATCGATGAAAAACACGGAGAGGGAAGCTTTGAGGCTTATTTTAATTGGACGATTAAAAAATATATAGAAGAAAATGGACGTTATGACCCTTGTAAGGTAGGGAATATAGTAGATTTCGTAGAGTATTTTAATATACCGAGAGAGGACTTTGAATTTCTGAATGATAATTATTTTAGCGGCGTAGGTACATTAGATTACAACGTAGATGCAATATACGGAGGAAGAGAAGCGGCAGAGAAATATTACACAAGCGACAGAGACCGAATACTCCTTGAAAAATATTTCATAAATAGATTTAAACGCCGGCTTGTTATCTATGTAAAAGATCAAGATGAAAACGCTATATCAAAATGGGTATCTGAAAAAAATAAGACAGAGTGGGGATTTTCCGAGCTGTCGAAAACCCATACCTATATAGAGGGATATGGATATACGGACGAGTTTAAAGGCCATTTAGCACAATACTCTATTGCTGAATTTATAAAGGATTTCAATATACCTCGTTCCGCAGTTGAGGAGATCGCAAAAAATAGTGATATTTCTTATGAACAAATCAATATATCTTTCGATATCGATAAGCTTTACTCCAAAAGCGGTGAGATACTTGAAATAGATACCTCAAAGCTTTCCGATACGAAACCTATTACTATTGACAGAAGCTATCTTATCTACACCGGAAAATAAGCAGAAAAGGAAAAATACCTGAATAATTCGCAATAAAAATTAATAAAGCATAGTGAAGGCAGCCCATAAACGTAATATTTATGGGCTGTTTTTCAAAAAATCGGAACAAAATGAAAAAATATCCGTCTAAAGTATAAAAGAGAAGGAGGAGTGCAAAATGAAAAGACTTGTGGCGATAATATTGGTGCTTGTTGTATGTATCTCATCTACTGCCTGCATGGCGCATATGGTGGAAAAGATCACGGATATTACCGCGGGCACGACCTACGAGACGGAGGAAGAGCCCGTCACCCCTACTGTTTTTGAAAAAGACGGAAGCATTTATCTCAGCGACGGAAAGTCTGACAAGGCGGAGCTTTTATCCTCGGGCGGCAGGTATATGCCGAGCTTATCCGAGGATGGCACGAAAGTGCTTTACGCCAAAAGTATGTTTGAAACGCCGGGTAATGCCATTGTATTCGGAATTATGGATATTGAGGGCAAGGACATTATTGAGCTGACGGTAGAATGTACGAACAACAATACTCTTACGTCTGTGGAATGGATATCCGACAGACTTGTGGGAGTTGAGACTCACGTAAATCCTTCTACAAGCGAGTATTTTGTATACAAGGTGTCGGAGGAAGGGAGGCTTGCTGCAGCCTATACGGGACTTTTCTTTACGCCCATACCGAACACGGAAAAGGTGGTATATCGGGAAAACGTACCCCATTTCAGCGAGGAGCCGATATATCACTCCTATATGATAGGTGAAAAGAAGGTCTACACCTCGGAAAAGCTTAATGCGGAGCTTGGGGCTCCTGTATTTTCGGATGATCTTGGAAAGATGGCTTTTATAGAGACGGCGGAGGACGGCAGAACGCTTGTCATCTGCGATTTTGATTTTGCTAAGCTGGGAGTTAAAGTAAAGCGCACTATTCCCTTGGAGCAGGATATAAGCGGAGAGCTTTGTTACAGAAACGGTGCTTTCTGTATGGTTGACGGGAGCAACAGGTACAAATTTTGAGAACGCGGGATAAGGGATAATAATAAAACATCTTTATGAGGGAGCTTCGCTTATAAAGATGTTTTTTATTGACTTTCGGCTATAAAGGTAATATTATATAGGAGGATCAAAAACAGACAGGAGAAAAAGATGAAAGAATTTCTTTCCTGCGCTATGGATATAGGTGAGCAGATGCTCATAAGCGGGGCGGAGGTACACAGAGTTGAAGAGAGCATACGCCGTATGTGTACCGCTTTCGGTGCCGAGCGTGTGGATATATTTATAATTACCAGCAGTATGGTGGCGACGGTGACCGCTCCGGACGGAAGCAAGTACACGGAGACGAAGCGCATTACGGGAAGCGGAACGGATCTTGAAAAGATACACAGGCTCAATGCTTTATCCCGTCGTATATGTTCGGAGAAGATGAATACGGAAGAGATAAGGGCGGCTCTTGATGAGGCACTGAGGTGCAAGAGCTATCCTTTTTATCTTGAGGTAATATGCTACGCCCTTATTGCGGGCTCCTTTACTATGTTTTTCGGAGGCGGGCTTAAGGAAGCTTTTATATCTCTTTTTGTGGGAGCGGCGGTGCGCTTTGCCATACTTATTTCGGACAGAACGGTTGGGAACAGAATATTTACCAAATTTGTCTCTGCGGCACTTGCCACGGCTTTGGCTTACACCGCTTTAAAGCTTGGCTTGGCGGCTGATATGGACAAGATAATCATAGGAAACATTATGTCTCTTATTCCGGGTATAGGACTTACCAATGCATTGCGGGACCTTTTTACGGGGGACAGCATTGCCGGGCTGCTGCGCTCCGTTGAGGCGGTACTCACTGCCCTTGCCATAGCGGCGGGTTATTTTGCCGTAGTCTTTGCGGGAGGTCTTGTATTATGAAAGAAGCTTTGATACAGATCTTTACGGGGGCTTTGGGCTCTTTATGCTTTGCGGTGCTTTTTAATATAAGAGGCAAACGTCTTTTATTCACCGCATTGGGAGGTACTCTTTCCTGGTCGCTTTTTCTTTTCTTGGAGCAGTTCATAAAAAGCGAAGCTCTTAATTATTTTCTTGTGGCGGCGGCTCTTTCCGTTTATGCGGAGTTTTTGGCGAGAAGGCTCAAGACACCGACTACGACTTTTATTACAACCACGCTGATCCCCCTTATCCCGGGAGGCTCTCTTTATTACACTATGGCTTATGCCTTTCACGGAGAAAGTGAGAGATTTCTTGAAAAGGGTATATATACTCTGGAGCTTTCGGCGGCTCTGGCTTTGGGAATAATTGCGGCGGCAGGCTTTACAAAGTTGTTTTTCGCAAGCTTTAAGAGCGAGAAAAAATAAAAGTCTCCCTTTACACAAGGGAGGCTTTTTCGTAGTATTGTTTTCTCTGCCGAAATTTTGTGCCGGCTTACTCTCCGCCGGAATGAAAAGAGACCCCATACTCATTTTTTATTGTAAAACGAGGACCCCGTCATAAGGCGGGGTCCTTGTGCTATGCTTTTCAGTTTCTTGTTATACGGATAGTAGCGGTGGGCTCGTCGCCTGCGGTGATATTTACTATTTCCACGGTGTAGCCGAATTCGGTGCCGTCTGCCATAAGTCCGTTATAGAAGAATTCGCTGTATTTTTC
>SVSF01000087.1 GCA_015064425.1 Oscillospiraceae bacterium
TGGTAAAGCCTTTTTCAGCATAAAATTCCTGCTCACCGGCAGTAAAAGTGAATTCTTGTCCGCAATCCTTGCAGACCAGGGTCTTGTCTTCGTACATGAGATACCTCTTAAAAATAAAAAATCGTGCGATGACTTGCGTTCATCGCACATCTTGAGTTTATCATACTACCTATTTTGTAAAAAGTCAATGAAAATTTTTCAAAAAAAGGCGAAAATATAGCAGAAATAATAAAAACATTTTTTCGCAATGTATTTTTTTAGAATAAAAAGCATAAAAATGCCGACGTCTGTCGACGCCGGCATTTTCCTAAAATTCCGTTTCGCCCTCAAATACGAGCACGGTGTCTCCCATAAGGACTATTCCGTCATCGCTGTAATTGACGGTAAGATCTCCGCCTTTAAGCTTTACGGTTATATCCTCGTCTTTGTTACAGTATCCGTTCAGCACGGCAGCAACAGCTGCTGCACAGGCACCCGTTCCGCAAGCAATGGTTTCTCCGTTGCCCCTTTCATAAACACGCATTTTGAGAGTATTTTTATTTACCACACGGACAAATTCCGTGTTTACCCTTTCAGGGAATATATCGGCATTTTCAAAGCAGGGACCGATACGCTCCATATCGATAGAATCTATCCTGTCCATGAATACCACGCAATGGGGATTTCCCACCGAAAGACAGTTTATGAAATAGCTTTCTCCGCCTATTTCCACCTCTTTATTTATAACTCTTTCTCCTTCAAAAGAGACGGGAATAAGTTTGGGATCAAACACAGGGCATCCCATTTTAACGCTTACGTAATTTACCTTAGAATTTCCGGTATAGAGTTTAAGCTCCTTTATACCTCCTGCAGTCTCTATGCTTATCTCATCCTTTTTAACGATACCTTTATCGTAAAGATATTTTCCAAGGGATCTTATGCAGTTGCCCGCCATAAAGCCCTCGCTTCCGTCGCGGTTGAATATTCGCATTTTTGCGTCTGCAACGTCAGAGGATTCCATAAGAACTATTCCGTTTCCTCCAACTCCTCTGCTTCTGTCACAAAGGCTGATACATAAGGACTCAGGGCAAACTATGCTTCCATCGAAATTCTCAATAAAGATATAGTCGTCTCCCGTAGCATGCATCTTGGCAAACCTGAGTTTTCTGCGTTCCGTTCTAAGATCCGTTATATCAACAAGCTCAGTGTTCTGTTCAGTATAGCGGCTTGCTACTATATCAAGCAAAGCATTTGCCGTATCAAGTGTCGTAAGACAAGGGATAGAAAGTTGCAGCGCTCTTCTGTGAAGGGCTATGTAATCGTCGACGGTATCGTCCAAAAGCGCTCCCGTATAAACAATATAGCTTATCTTTCCGCTTTCAAGAAGTTCAAAAGCCTTGTCGCTTTCTTTTATGCCCCTTACGGATTCAACGTCTATCCCGAGGCTTGATACAGTCTCTGCCGTTTCCTCTGTTGCGTATATTTTAAAATTAAGATCGGAAAGCTTCTTTGCGATTCCTACTATCTCATGCTGGTCATGGGTATCTACGCTGAGAAGGAATCCAACATCCTTATTATGGATAGATGATTTGAGCATCATTCCCGCAGACGTTAGTCCTTTAAAGAGTGCCTCTCTGAGAGTCTTTCCTATGCCCAGTACCTCACCCGTGGATTTCATCTCGGGACCGAGATAGGAGTTTACGTCGGAAAGCTTTTCAAACGAGAACACGGGAACCTTTACGGTATAATACGGGGGTATCTTTGCAAGACCCGTTCCGCATCCTATATCCGCAAGCTTTTCACCCGTCATAACGCGAGACGCGATATCAACCATAGGAACTCCCGTTACCTTGCTGATATAAGGTACGGTACGGGATGCTCTCGGGTTTACCTCTATAACGTAAAGCTCGTTATTATATATCAGATACTGTATATTGACAAGGCCCTTCGTTCCCAAAGAGAGAGCAAGTTTCTTTGAAGAATCCACAAGGGTATCTATCATCTTATCGTTAAGATTATAGGGGGGATACACGGCTATGGAGTCACCGCTGTGTACTCCCGCTCTTTCAATATGTTCCATTATACCCGGTATCAGAACGTCGGTACCGTCGGATATAACGTCTACCTCAAGTTCCGTACCCGCCATATACTTATCCACAAGGACCGGATTTTCAATTCCTCCCTCAAGTATACGGGCCATATAAGCTCTTACCTCATGTTCATCGTGAACGATACGCATATTCTGTCCGCCGATAACGTAAGAGGGTCGAAGCAAAACGGGATATCCCAAAGCCTCGGCAGCCTTCACCGCTTCTTCCTCGGTCTTGACTCCCATTCCTTTCGGTCTCTTGATAGAGAATCTTTCCAAAACTCCGTCAAAGCGTTCTCTGTCTTCTGCGATATCTATTCCCTCGGCTGAGGTACCGAGTATCGTCATTCCCGCCTCATCCAAGAATTTAGTTAGTCTTATTGCAGTCTGTCCGCCGAAAGCGACAACTACGCCCACGGGGTCCTCGGCACGGATAACGTTCATAACGTCCTCCGGTGAAAGAGGCTCAAAATACAGTCTGTCCGCCGTATCGTAGTCCGTAGAGACCGTTTCGGGATTGTTGTTTATAATAACAACGTCATACCCGAGTTTTTTTAGTGTCCATACGCAGTGCACCGAAGAATAGTCGAATTCTATTCCCTGACCTATTCTTATAGGTCCGGATCCCAAAACAAGGACCGTAGGCTTACCGCTTTTCTTAAGCCTTCTCGAGTCACAGTGGCTATCGTACGAGGAATAGAAATATGGGGTATTCGCGGGATATTCCCCTGCGCAGGTATCTACCATTTTATAGACACAGTCCTTATGGAAAATATCGGCATTACCGTTTGAAAGTCTGCTGAGAGCCTCATCGGTATATCCCAGGTCCTTTCCCCTCATATAGAGTTCTTCATCAAGGCCCTTTTCTATACTTTTTTCGTAATCTGCAATATTTTTCAGCTTATAGAGGAAGAACTCGTCTATTTTTGTTATATTATGTATCTCTTCTATGGATATCCCCGTCTTTATTGCCTCAAATACGGTGAATATCCTTCTGTCGTCGGTTATCTTTAATCTTTCCTTGAGGGAAATATCGGAAATGGGACGCGCATTGAGAGTGTCTAGAGATATTTCGGCACCTCTTACCGCTTTCATAAGAGCAGCCTCAAAGCTATGCCCGATAGCCATGACCTCTCCCGTGGCCTTCATCTGTGTTCCAAGCACTCTGCTTGAGCCGTAGAACTTATCGAATGGCCATTTGGGGAATTTAACTACTGCGTAGTCCACGGAAGGTTCAAAGCAAAGGCAAGTTTCTCCCGTTACGTCATTCTTTATTTCATCAAGAGTATATCCCAAGGCTATCTTTGCAGTAACCTTTGCTATGGGATATCCGGTAGCTTTGGATGCCAGAGCAGACGATCTCGAAACTCTGGGGTTGACCTCTATTACCGCATATTCAAGGCTCTCGGGATCAAGAGCAAACTGACAGTTACAGCCTCCGATTATATTTAGAGAGGATACTATCTTCAGAGCCGAATTGCGGAGCATAGAGTATTCAAGACTCGAAAGAGTAAGAGCAGGTGCAACGACGATGCTGTCTCCCGTATGTACTCCGACGGGGTCGAAGTTCTCCATACTGCACACGGCAATAGCGTTTCCCGAGGAGTCACGCATAGTCTCGAACTCTATTTCTTTCCAGCCATATATATACTTTTCAACCAGCACCTGTGTTATGGGTGACATATCGAGACCGGTACGCGCAATTATACGAAGCTCCTCTTCATTATAAGCAACTCCGCCTCCCGCCCCCCCAAGAGTGAATGCAGGTCTTATAATTACGGGATATCCTATTCTTTCCGCTATCTTCAGGGAAGTCTCCACGTCGTTGGCTATTTCCGAAGGAATGGTAGGTTCTCCTATCGCCTCCATTGCATCTTTGAACAGCTTTCTATCCTCCGCCTTATCGATAGCCTCCGCATTTGTTCCGATAAGTCTTACACCGTTGGCGGAAAGAAATCCTTCCTTGTCAAGCTCCATAGCTATGGTAAGTCCCGTCTGTCCGCCCAGCCCCGCAAGGAGACTGTCAGGCTTTTCTTTTTTTATTATTCTTTTTACCGTCTCAGCGGTAAGGGGTTCAAGATATATCTCATCGGCGAGTGCCTTATCTGTCATTATTGTAGCGGGATTTGAATTTACAAGAACTACGTTTATTCCTTCTGATTTAAGGACACGGCATGCCTGAGCACCCGCATAGTCAAATTCAGCAGCCTGACCGATAACTATAGGTCCCGACCCTATTACGAGAACCTTTTTTATACTCTTATCGAGAGCCATCAGCACTCACCTCCCAACATAGAGACGAATCTGTCATAAAGAAATGCAAGTTCTTCTCCTTCGGGGTAAAACTGTATTCCAAAAGCCTTTTTATTGGGGTAATCGATTCCCTCAACGCTTCCGTCGTTTGTATTAACGTATCTCGTAATACCGCAGTATCCGGAATCCTTTTCCACCGCATAACCGTGATTTTGGTTGACTATGTAGCTGCGCGTGCCGAGAAGATCTCTAACTCCGTGATTCGAGCCGCGGTGACCAACCTTCATCTTGTTGATCTTTCCTCCCGCCGCCTCGGCAAGTATCTGATGTCCTCTGCCTATGGCAAATACGGGGATCTTCGATAAGAGTCCTGTAAGAGTCTTAAGAGGAATATCTCCGTCCTCAACAGCCTCAGGTCCGCCCGACACAACCAGTCCGTCGTATTTTATTATTTCCTCGGCATCAGTGTCAAATGGCAATACCGTAACCTTACAGTTTCTTTTTATAAGCTCCTCGGAAACACTTTTTTTCATGCCGAGATCGAGAAGAGCAACGGAATATTTCCCATTTTCAGACAACTCTTTTTTTACTTTAAAGGAGACTGCAGCGTGAGAAGGAGTTATCGCTCTAAGCTCTTCGGGAATAGAGGGCTCGTTTGAAATATATGCCTTCACACTTCCCTTTTCGCGGATTATTTTCACTACTTCTCTTGTATCTATTCCGTATATTCCGGGAATTCCCCTTGCTTTAAGGAAACTGTCAACATCAGTATCACATCTAAAGTTTGAAGGTTCTCTGCAATATTCTCTTACCACATATGCTAATGGACCGTATCCGCTCTCGCAATCGGAGATATTTACTCCGTAATTTCCAAAAAGAGGAAAGGTGCCCAAAAGTATCTGTCCGGTGTAAGCGGGATCTGTAAGAGATCCAACGTATCCGCAAACGTCCGTACTGAAGACGAGTTCTCCCGTCGTCTGCTTATCAGCCCCGAAGGAATATCCGCAAAAGACGTTTCCGTCTTCCAATATCAAATATCTTTTTTTCATAAGTTATCCATCCTTCCGCATAAGCGGATCACTTACACGAATCAAAGAGTAGCTGCCATTACAGCCTTTATGGTATGCATTCTGTTTTCAGCTTCATCGAACACAAGAGAACGGTCACTTTCAAAAACTTCGTCCGTCACTTCCATTGCATCTCTTCCGAAGCGGTCGCACATCTGTGCTCCTATAGCGGTCTTTCTGTCATGGAAAGCAGGGAGGCAGTGCATAAACACAGTTTTTTCTCCTGTAGCATCCATAAGCTTCTTGTTTACCTGATAAGCGGAAAGATCGTTTATTCTTTCCTCCCATACTTCAAAAGGTTCACCCATTGATACCCATACGTCCGTATAGATAACGTCAGCACCCTTTACGGCAGTTTCGGGATCATCATTAAGCTCAATACTTCCGCCTGTTTCTGCAGCGATCTTTCTGCACTCTGCAACAAGAGCCTCATCCGGGAAATACTTTTTTGGAGCGCAGGCAACGAAATCAAGTCCCAGCTTTGCACAGCCTACCATAAGGGAATTGCCCATATTGAAACGGGCATCGCCCATATATACAAACTTTATACCTTTAAGCTTGCCGAAATGTTCTCTTATCGTAAGCATATCCGCAAGTATCTGTGTAGGATGAAATTCGTTTGTAAGTCCGTTCCATACGGGAACTCCGGCATACTTAGCAAGCTCCTCAACGATCTCCTGCCCAAAACCTCTGTACTCAATGCCGTCATAAATACGGCCGAGAACACGTGCGGTATCAGCTATAGATTCTTTCTTGCCTATCTGGGATCCGGAAGGATCAAGGTAAGTGCAGTGCATTCCCAGATCATGTGCGGCAACTTCAAAGCTGCAGCGTGTTCGCGTGCTTGTCTTTTCAAATATCAGAGCAATATTTTTGCCCTTGTGTATCTCGTGTATCTCGCCGTTCTTTTTCTTTATCTTAAAATCAGCTGCCAAGTCTATAAGTCCGAGTATCTCCTCGGATGTAAAATCAAGAAGTTTTAAAAAGCTTTTACCTTTCAAATTCATTTCATACCTCTCATTCATCATTCTGCGCATACGGATATTATGATATCCACCGCTTTTTCCACAAGGTCAAAGGGAATGTTAAGGGGAGGAAGCAAACGCACCTTGGTCTTTGCTGTAAGTACGAGAAGTCCTTTTTCACGGCACACCGCAAGTATATCCGCAGCAGGCTTTTCAGTTTCTATACCAAGCATAAGTCCCATTCCGCTTACGCTCTTTATACCCTTTTTGCCCGTAAGGCTGTTTCTTATATATTCGGATCTCTTTTCTACACCTTCAAGAAGCTTTTCGTCTATTCTTCCGAGGATGTTGACAGCTCCTGCACAGCATACGGGATTTCCCCCAAAGGTCGAGCCGTGGCTTCCGGGCCCATATACACCCTCTGTCTTCTCATTGAACATTGCCGCTCCCAAAGGGAGTCCTCCCGCAAGACCTTTTGCAGTAGTAACTATATCGGGAGATATTCCGTACTGCATAAATGCATAGAGCTTTCCGCTTCTTCCGTTGCCCGTCTGTACCTCATCAATTACAAGAAGCACATCATTTACCTTGCAGTAAGCCTCAACAGCTTTTACAAAATCTTTATCAAGGGCTCTTACTCCGCCCTCTCCCTGAATAAGCTCCATCATAATTGCCGCAGGCTTTACATCGTCCGCAAGCTTTATGAGTGCCTCGGTATCATCTGCATCGGCATAGACGAATCCTTCCGTAAGAGGCAAAAAATTTTTGTGGAACACATCTTGACCTGTTGCCGCAAGAGTCGTTACAGTTCTTCCGTGGAAACTGTTTTTAAGTGTTATTATCGTACTTCTTCCGTCAGCCTTGTCCTCATGATACTTTCTTGCAGCCTTAATTGCGCACTCGTTTGCTTCAGCACCCGAATTTGCAAAAAACACCTTCTTCATTCCGGTCCTTTCGCAAAGCATCTCCGCAAGTCTTACACAAGGCTCTGTATAGAAAAGATTTGATGTATGCTGAAAGCT
>SVSF01000088.1 GCA_015064425.1 Oscillospiraceae bacterium
CATTTTAAATGCGGGAGTTACCGCAAGTGCCACGCAAAGAAGCATTGCCATATTCTGCAGAAGATTCCAAACTCTTCTCTGAGAACCGAAAACGCCGTCTATCATTGAAGCATATACTTCAAAAGGATTCTTTTTTGTAAGAAGGGTAATAACTATGCCGGCTACAATAAGAGCAAGCGCAATAGCTATAGCACGTATTCCAATACTGTAATACCAAGGCAATGCGTCTCTTCCTCTTTTTACAACGTGAAACAGAGGTGTGCGGTTTTTATTCTCACCGCTTTTTTTATGAGTTTTTCCCATTATTGCACCTCGTCTTTCGCTGCATCTTCATTTACTGAGCTTGACTTTGTCATAAGCAAGCCTATCTCTTCTTTCTTTGCGGTTCTTCCGTCTACAATACCTGTTATCTTACCGGAGTTTATTACGATGATCCTATCGCAAAGCTCCATAAGTACGTCAAGGTCTTCTCCCACGAAGATTACCGCAACACCGCTCACCTTTTGCTGGTTAAGCAGGTTATATATAGTGTAGGAAGCATTTACGTCAAGGCCTCTTACGGGATATGCTGCCATAAGCACGGAAGGTGCCGCTGCTATTTCTCTTCCTACGAGTACCTTCTGTACGTTACCGCCCGAAAGCTGACGTACCGGAGTACTTACACCGGGTGTAACCACGTTAAGATTCTTAATTATACGCTCTGCGAGGTCCTTAGGCTCTTTACGTTCAAGGAAAACAGAGCTTCCCTTTCGGTAGCTTCTTAACATCATATTGTCAACGATATCCATATTTCCCACAAGACCCATTCCGAGACGGTCTTCGGGTACGAAGGAAAGGCGTACGCCAAGATCTCTTATCTGTATGGGAGTCTTGTCTCTGAGATTTTCTTCCTTTCCGGTCTTGGGATCATGATATATGATCTTTCCGCTGTCAATATGATAAAGTCCGGCAATGGATTCAAGAAGCTCCCTCTGTCCGCTTCCCGCAATACCTGCAATGCCCAATATTTCTCCGGAGCGTGCGGTAAATGATACGTCATCAAGTATCTTTCTGCCCTCTTCATTAACGCTCGTAATACCGGACACAACAAGTCTGTCTTCGGGATCTTTAGGCTCACTTCTTTCAATATTCAGATCGACCTTTTCACCCATCATCATTTCAGTAAGCTTTGCTTCATCGGTCTCTGCGGTATTGACTGTAGCAATATGCTCACCCTTACGAAGAACGGCAACACGGTCCGATATGGAAAGCACCTCGTGCATCTTGTGTGTAATTATAATGATAGACTTGCCGTCATCGCGCATACGGCGAAGTACCGCAAAAAGCTTCTCCGTTTCCTGAGGAGTAAGAACGGCAGTAGGCTCGTCAAGAATAAGGATATCGGCACCTCTGTAAAGGACCTTAAGTATCTCTACTGTCTGCTTTTCGGAAACGGACATATCGTCAATAAGCTTTTCGGGATCCATTACAAAGCCGTATTTTTTCGTTATCTCGTTGACCTTCTTGTTAACTTCGCTTATTTTGAATTTAGTTCCGTCGTCAACGCCGAGCACTATATTCTCACTTGCAGTAAAAACGTTAACAAGCTTAAAGTGCTGGTGTATCATACCTATCTTGTACTTAAAAGCGTCTTTGGGGGATCTTATAATTACCTCTTCCCCATTTACGTATATACTTCCCGAATCGGGATAGTAGATACCTGCGACCATATTCATCAAAGTGGTCTTTCCGCTTCCGTTTTCACCGAGAATAGCTAATATCTCGCCGGAATATACGGTAAGATCACAATCCTTATTTGCGTAAACGCTTCCAAATGTTTTGGTTATCTGTTTACATTCCAAAGCAATGGTGTTTCCCAAAGCGTACCTCCGAAATAATTTTAATTTAGATCTGATAAAAATAAAGACTGCTTCTTTACCCTTATCACATCTAAATTAAAAAATCAGAGATAGGCGGAGCGAAAAAGCTCCGCCTATCTGCAAAAAGATTAATACTTTTCGTTGAGAAGTGTGATACCGTCGATTCTGATATCAAAGTAAGGAGCAGAACGATACTCAGACTCGTGGAAGTAACCGTCCTTGATTACCTCTGTGTCAGGAGTGAAAGCTTCGTCTGTGTCAACGTCAGCAGTGTAGGAAGAAAGAGCTGCTCCGTCTTTTGTGAATGTTGCAGCGTCGAATACCTTTACCTTACCGGACTTAAGATCTTCGATAGCAGCCTTGATCTTTGCAACTGTATCCTTTGCAGCTACATCCTGGTTGATACCTGTAAGAACTACAGAACCTTCCTCGATACCGCCGCACCAATCAGCTGCGATAGCTGTGTCAGTGTTTACGCACTTGATGATGTAGTTGAAGTAAGGAGCCCAGTTGATAGCGGAAGAAACGATAAATGTTTCGGGGCATGCTTCATATGTGCTTCCGTTGTAGGAAACGTTGGGAACGCCTGCGCTCTCGCATGCGGAAGGAGCACCCATAGAGTCAGCATGCTGGCTTATGAGTTTGCAATCTCTGCCGAGAAGTGCTTCAGCTGCGTTCTTTTCTTCGATAGCATCATACCAAGAACCTGTGAACTGTACTTCCATAGTAACTGTAGGGCAAACAGACTTTGCGCCAAGGTAGAAGGAAGTATAACCGGAGATAACTTCAGCGTATGTAAATGCGCCTACATAACCGATCTTTGCTTCTTCAGCTGTAAATTCGCCTGCTTCGATCATCTCGTTAAGCTTGAGACCTGCAGCAATACCTGCAAGATATCTGCCCTGGAAGATAGATGCGAATGCGTTGTGATAGTTGTCAAGACCCTCTGTGTGAGCCTTTGTACCTGTTGCATGGCAGAATTCAACGTCTGTGAATTCCTTAGCAGCCTTGATCATAAAGTCTTCATGACCGAAAGAGTTTGCGAAAACGATGTCGCAGCCCTGGTCAACAAGGTCAGCTGCTGCTTCGTAGCATTCGTCGCCTTCGGGAATGTTAGTCTTAATGATAACCTGCTCGTCTGTGAGCTTGAGGGCTTCCTGAACTGCATTTGCAGCGTTTAAGAAGTTAAGGTCATAAGTGGACTTTTCGTCATGGAGACAAATAAATCCGATCTTAAAATCTTCAGCGATCTCATAATCTGCCTTGATTTCAGGAGCAGCAAGAGGAGACTCACTCATTGCGGAGCCTGTTGTTTCGCCGCCGCAAGCAGCAAAGCAAAGAACAGATGTTGCAAGAACAAGAAGCATTGCAATAATCTTTTTCATTTCATTTTCCTCCAAATGAATTTGAATATTTTATTAAAAAAGCCCTACGCTTTTCTAAACAACGATATTTTTTGTTTCAAAAACAAAAACTTCTCTATTATAATTTCAATAACTATATTATATTCCATTATTCATTTTTTTTCAATAAAAATTTCAATAAAAAGTATAAAAATTTTACACTTTCTTTATTTTTCTCTCAACATATGATAAAATAAAAAAAAAAGAACGGATGGCAATATGACAAAACCTATTTTTTCAACCTTTACAAAAGATGACGATGAAATACTGACCCTCGCACGGGTATATGACAAATATACAGCCTGCAGTACAAAAAACATTTTACAGAGCACAACCTTCCTTTCCGACAGAGAGCAAGCTCTCGCAATGGCTATGCTTGATTCGGAAAAGATCCAATATATCCGTTTCGGCGGATATGAAAATGCTGACAGAGCAATGCTATTCTTTCTCCCCGATTATATCGATGCGGAAAATTTACCATATATATGTACCGATATAGTTTTCATAAAACTCGTTCCCGATCCCGGTTCGGTAAAATTTAATTCAAAAAGAACGTTGAGCCACAGAGATTACTTGGGTTCGGTATTGGCTTTGGGAATAGAACGCGGACAGATTGGAGACATTATCGTCACAGAAGAGTGTGCATTTATTGCCGCAAGTCCGTCCGCCGCAGATCTCATACGCAATGCCCTTCCCGGTGTGGGACGTCATCCCGTTAGTATATATCCTGCCGATATGTCTGACATAGCCCAAATAGAACAAAAATTTGAGGAGAAGACCGTCACGGTCGCTTCACTTCGTATTGACTGCTTAATTTCGGGCGCATACAATATTAGCCGATCCGTAACCGAAAAGCTTATTGCCGGAGGAAGCGTCACCGCCGATCACAAGCTTACGGTAAATGCAGACTGCAAAGTATCGAAAGGAAGCAAAATATCCGTAAAGACCTACGGCAAGTTTGAGTTATCCGAAATAAGCGGAACATCAAAAAAAGGACGCACATTTGTAAATTTAAAAATATATAAATAAGGGAATGCCGAAGCATTCCCTTATTTATTTTTACAGATCTATTTCCAATTTGACCGGGCAATGGTCGCTTCCGAGTATCTGATCGCAGATAACCGAGTCTTTTATTTTATCCTTGGCATAGGAAGATACCAAAAAGTAATCTATTCTCCATCCGATATTTCTGGGTCTTGCATTGGCTCTGTATGACCACCAAGAATAAGCGTCGGTCTTATCGGGGTAAAGGTGTCTGAAGCTGTCTGTAAATCCAGCTTCGAGAAGTTCACCGAACTTTCCTCTCTCTTCATATGAAAAGCCCGGGTTTCCTACGTTCGTTTTTGGATTCTTAAGATCTATCTCATTGTGAGCCACATTTAGATCTCCGCACATTATGACTGGCTTTTGGGCAGAGAGCTTTGCCATATATGCTCTCATATCATCCTCAAATTCCATTCGGTAATCTATACGTGCAAGTCCATCCTGTGCATTTGGACTGTAGCAGCATATAAAATAAAAGTTTTCATATTCGAGAGTTATGACCCTGCCCTCATTATTGTGTTTGTCCTCTATTCCGTAAGCAACCGAAAGAGGTTCCTTCTTTGTAAACACAGCAGTACCCGAATATCCCTTTTTTTCTGCTGAAAATATGTACCTGTAATATTTCTCCGGAGCAAATTCACATTGTTCAGGCAACATTTTTATCTCCTGGAGGCCAAAAATATCTGCATCTTCACTTTCAAAATACTCCGCGAATCCTTTAGTCAAGCAAGCTCTCAGCCCGTTTACGTTCCACGATACAAATTTCATACGTTCACCACCACCATGGATATGTTTCAAGTGTCTCTTCTTCGTTGCCGGACTCTTCTTCGGTCTCGGTTTCTGTTTCTGTTTCCTCGCCTAATATAAGATATCCTTCATTTTTCATGCAGTTGTATGCCGCAGATCCGGGCTCAGCCTTTATTCTAAGCTCTTCTCCGCAGAAATCAAAAATGCTGTTTCCGAATTCTATTTCCGTTTCAGGAAATTCAGCGGTAAGAAGTCCGTCGCAATATGCAAAAGCGGCATATCCGACAGATATTACATTTTCAGGTATAACAACATCCTCAAGAGAAGTACAATATGCAAATGCCCAATCGGAAAGCTCAGTTACTCCGCTTCCTATTTCTATGTTTTTAAGATTCATGCAAGCCTTGAAAGCGCCCTTACCGATCTTTGTAACAGTATCCGGCACAGTAAGACTTGTGAGACCCATACAGTTGTCGTAAGCACCTTCACCTATAACACTTATTTTGTCCGTAAGGAAAAGTTCCGTCAATGATGCGCAGTTATGAAAAGCATATGGTCCTATCTCTGTCATCTCTGCAGGCAACGTATAGCTTGCAAGAGATGAGCATCCCGCAAAGCATCTGCTCATCATGCTCTCAACACTGTCGGGGAAAATTATATCGACCACAGATTTACAGTTTTCAAAAGCGCTTTCGCCTACTGTCTTGACATTTCCGGGAAGATTTACAGAACTTATTGATTCGCATCCGTAACACATATATGCGGGTATAGAGTCCATATCAAGAGGAATTTTCACTTCTGTAAGGCTCTTACAATTGTAGAATGCACCCTCCCCTATCTTAACGTTGGATCTGGAATAACTTACAGTCTCCATGCTTATACATTCCTTGAATGCATAGTCGCCTATTGATTTAAGTCCTGAGGGTAAAGACATTTCGGTTATAGCCTTGCAAAGATTGAAGGCATAGGCATCTATATTAACAAGACTGCTTCCACCGCTTATCTCACTTAAGCTTATGCAAGCTTCAAAGGCAGAATCTCCTATGAGTTCTATTCCTTCCCCGAGAGACAAGGTATTAAGATTAGTGCAAAGCGCAAAAGCACTGGCACGTACCTCCCTTACCGTATCGGGTAAGCTTACGCTTACCAGATCCACGTTAGAGTAGAAGGACATTTCTCCTATGTATCTTACTTCTTTATCCTCTATTTTGGAGGCTATATTAATGATACTTTCTTCTCCGTCATACTGTACAAGTACCGCATGATCATCATAAAGAGAATATGTGTATCCGTCTTCAGTCTTAAACAGTTCTCCGTCGCTGTAGCTCGGTCTCTCGGTCTCGGTTTCAAGTCCTGTACCGGTATCCGTATTTTCTCCGTCTCCTCCGCACGAACATAAAAGAAGAAGAGTCAGCAGGAGCGTAAGGGCGACAAACAGCTTTTTTGTCATTTTTATCTCCATTCTATATATCAGTTTCCAAGTTCCTTTGCTATTTCTTTCATCTTTTTCGGTATCCTTATGTGCTGAGGACATTTTTCAGCACAGGCACCGCATTCAACACAAGAAGATGCTTTACTTTCAAGTGCAGCATACTCATTGAGTATTTCTTCCTTTTTTTCTCCGCTATATATGCCGTTGTATAAAGAAAATAATTTAGGAATATCTATCGAGGAGGGACAAGCGTCTACGCAGTATGCGCATCCGGTACATTTTACCGCAAGACTGGCAAGAATTATCTCGTTTACTTTTCTTATTCCATCAAGCTCCACATCGGAAAACGGCTCGGGATCTTCAAAAACCGAGATATTATCGTTAAGCTGTTCAAAGCTATTCATTCCCGAAAGCACCATTATTACTCCATCAAGAGAAGCAACAAAGCGCATTGCCCAGGAGGCTATGCTTTTATCGGGACGGATCTCCTTGAATATCTTTGCCGCTTTTTCGGGAAGCGTCGCAAGTGAGCCTCCTTTTACCGGCTCCATAACAATTATGTCCTTACCGAATCTCCTTGCAATTTCATAGCAGCTTTTGGATCTTATTTTTGGATCTTCCCAATCGGCATAATTTATCTGAAGCTGAACGAAATCCACGTTATCTCCGCGCTCCGTCAAAAGTCTTTCAAGAAGTTCGGGGCTTCCATGGAAAGAAAATCCTAATTTTTTGATCTTTCCCTCTGCCTTCTTTTTGAGCACGATACTCCATGCATCATATTTTTCGAAAGTTTCAACAGTGCTTTCTTCTATATC
>SVSF01000089.1 GCA_015064425.1 Oscillospiraceae bacterium
CATCTTCGTTTCCGTTTTTTATTTCGCGCACAAGTTCCAGGTCGGAATATTCCATCTAACCACCACCTTTCTGTATATATAAACGATGCAGGAAGTCAAAAAGGATGAAGTAAATTTTTTTAATATTTTTACTGCTGATTCAATGCAAACGATAAAAAACACTTTTTGTCACACAAAAGACATTATGCATAAAAATGATAGGAGATATGGATCACTCCATATCTCCTATTTTATAAATTCTAATCTGTCCTACTTTACCGCCAAAATTTTAGAGATAATTATCTATGTAATTTATTATACCGGTACACACCGCTTCCGCAAAATTATTTTGCCACTCTTCATCAAGAAGCTTTTCCGCATCTTCAGGAGTGGAAGCGTATCCGGATTCGATCAATACAGAAGGCATCAGCACGTATTTTGTTACGATAAAAGATTCCTCCCACGAATCAGCAAATCTTACAAGCGGTCTACCTTCAAATGTCTGCTTGAGGGATGCTATAAGAAGATCTGTAAGTTTCTCCGATTGTGCTGAAAATGCATTTTCAGCGCAGAAATCAATCATAAATCCTGTTGCATTATCAGTCTCGGGGTTTGAATTTACGTGTATGGAAACAAACAGGTCTATATCGTTTTCAATACACAAAACGTCCGAATATATTGTGCGCTCATATGCGCTGAATATGTTGTTCACATATATCTTATCGGGCTTATAAACGATACCGTACTGATCTGCTTTCGAAGTCACTTCCGATTCTTTTGGAAAAGAAAGTCCGTCATGTGTCAACATCACAGTATAGCCTTTGTCTTCAAGGGCTTTTTTTGTTTTCTGTACCAAAGTCATAGTAAGATCTTTTTCGTTAAGACCGTTGAGATATTTTGACGTACATCCGCCGTCACCGAATCCATGACCCGCATCAAGAAGTATGATCGTTTTTCCGTCATCCTCGGGTGCAACACTGAAATCAAAAGGTTTGGCGGTTTCTGTCTCGATCTCCGATTCAGTCTCAGTCTCTGTCTCTGTCTCTGTTTCGGTTTCGCTTTCGGTTTCAATTTCCGATTCCGTTTCGGTTTCGGTTTCGGTTTCGGTTTCTGATTCGGTTTCTGATTCGGTCTCTGTTTCTTCAACAGAAGCTTCCGTTCCGCTGTTGCTCTCGATCTCTTCATTCTTATTTGCACAAGCAAAAAGACTTACTATCAAAAGAAGTGCCATTAAAATTAAAATAAGCTTTTTCATTTATGTACCGTCCCAATAAAATTTTCCGGATCCTATCTATATTACTCTTCAGCCGATCCTTCGGATTCTTTTTTTGCAAGTGCGCCAAACAGTTTTACAAAGAAAATGTAAATGAGTACACATATTACCAACGAAAGATCAATTCCTCCGAATGTTGTATTTAAATTAGAATCAAACATGATCGACATCAAAACAGAAGATAGGAACGGAACCGCTATCTTCCATATAGCCAGTGCAATACCGAGTTTTTTTATCATCTCAAGATGTTTTTGCGTAAATATCTTATTTTCGGGAATTGCAAGACTTTCAAAAATCTTACCCACGAGCAAAAGAACAAAATAGGAAGCCGCAATATCAAGGGCAGTACCCCAAACAACAACTCCGATATGGTAATTGTTTACGACAATATCAAACTTCATATCAGAACTTTCTATGAAATTATTTCCTACGGTGATGCCTTCTCCTTTAACAATATCCTCATCTCCGTTAAGGTCCACATCCAAATTAGTCTCGACTCTGAAATCAAAATCAAAACCAAGATCAAGAACGTATGAATCCTTGGGCATTGCAAGAAACATAATAGAGCACAACATTATACAGACCAATCCGATAATACAAAACACGCGTGAAATTTTACAAAGTATCTTTATAGCACTGCATATGCCTCTCATTGACTCGTCACATCTCATTTTTTACACCTCTTAAATATAGTCACGCAAGAATACGTCCCATAAGAACGCCCATAACGGAAGCCATCATAAGTCCTCTTGTCCATCCGCTTGAATCGCCAAGACAATGAAGCCCCTTGACGTTGGTATTGAACTGCGTATCCATCTTTATTTTATTGCTGTAGAATTTAAGCTCGGGAGAATAAAGGAGAGTCTCTGTAGATGCAAAACCGGGAACAACGTAATCAACAGCTTTTATGAAGTTTATTATGTTCATCATTGCTCTGTATGGCATTGCAGCGGTAATATCGCCTGCAACAGCATCCGCAAGAGAAGGTCTTACGTTTGACTGTAAAAGCTCTTTTTCCCAAGTACGCTTTCCATCGAGAATATCACCGAATCTCTGTACAAGAATGTGCCCTGCTCCAAGCATATTTGTAAGCTCACCTACTTTTTGAGCATATGCAATAGGCTTATCAAACGGATAAGAAAAATTATGTGAGCAAAGTATTGCAAGGTTGGTATTGTCGGACTTTATCTCCTTGTAAGAGTGTCCGTTTACGACCGCAAGGTCATTATCGTAGTTCTCCTGGCTTACAAATCCGCCGGGGTTCTGACAGAAAGTACGAACTTTGTTTTTAAAAGGCTGAGGATATCCTATAAGTTTTGACTCGTAAAGAACTCTGTTTACGGTCTCCATGATCTCGTTCCTTACCTCAACTCTTACGCCTATATCAACAGTTCCCGCCTGATGATCAACACCATGCTCTGTACAAAGCTTTTCAAGCCAATCTGCACCTCTTCGACCTGTTGCAATTACTATCTCATTTGCAAAAACGTCCTTCTCCTGACCCTTGTCCAATATACGCACGCCTTTGCAAGCCTGATCTTCAATTATAATATCGCAGCATTCGGTGTTCATCATAACGTCAACGCCGTTTTTTATAAGAGTCTGCTCTATATCGTAATATATCTGCTGAGCCTTTTCCGTTCCCATATGTCTGATAGGGCAGTCAACGAGCTTTAATCCCGCATGAATAGCTCTCTTGCGTATCTCTTTAACCTCTTCGTTATTGTTTATTCCCTCAATATTGGTGTCGGCTCCAAAGTCAAGATATATCTTATCTGTGTAATCTATTGTCTCCTGTACAAGATCTGCTCCGATAAGATTGGGCAATTCTCCTCCAACCTCATAGCTCAATGAAAGCTTACCGTCAGAGAAAGCTCCCGCTCCGGAAAATCCGGTAGTAATATTACAGAAGGGTTTGCAGTTTACACACACCTTGGTTGCAGACTTGGGACATTTTCTTTTTTCGACGAAATTGCCTTTATCGAGCATAAGTATCTTCTTTTCTGTTCCTTTTTTTATCATTTCAAGAGCAGTAAAAATGCCTGCAGGCCCTGCACCAACAATAATCACATCATATTTCATTTTTATTTCCTCATTTTCTTGGAACCACGATCTTGATCGCATCCCTTACGTTTTTGATCTCTATATATTCGCTTCCCTTTTCACACTCACCGTCGATAGTCCAGTTCATTTCAGAAGAAGCATATATCTTTGCGCTGCTTACACTCATAAAACTTATCATTTCACAGTTGTAATTTTTTTGTGAAAGAGCATTGATTATCTGCGCCAATTCCGCAAGATTCTTCGGAAGCTTGATAAGCATTATCTCAAGGAGACCGTCATTCATATCGATCGAGTCGGCAGAAAGCTTAAGTATACCTCCGAGAGAAGTGGAGTTGCTTATGGCACCGAAAATATAATCTCCCTCAATAGTCTCATTTTCAAGCTCTATCCTTATATGTTCCGAGCGAATACTTGATATCTCTTTTATACCTTCGAGAATATAAGCAAGATGTCCTATTGAATTTTTCATATCCTGGGGTGCAGAATACGAAGCCTTGGTAAAGGCCCCAAAGGATGCAACGTAGGCAAAGACACGTCCGTTAAATGTGCCTACATCATATTTCCTTTCATCTCCATCCACGATATCCTTCGCAGCTTTAATTTGATTAACAGAAAGTTTCAGGCTGTTTGCAAAGTCATTAGTACTTCCTGCCGGAATATATCCCATTTTTATATCGACACCCGAGTCAAGCATTCCGGAAACTACCTCGTTAAAGGTTCCGTCACCGCCTATGCAAACCACAAGATCCGAATCTTTTGCATACTTTTTTGCGTATTCTTTTCCGTCCCCTGCTTTTTGTGTCATAAAAACAGTACTGTAATATCCGGATTTTGCAAACTCAAATATTATTTCTCCCAAATGCTTTTTTCCGTGCATCATACCGGCTTTGGGATTAATTATTATGATAGCTTTCTTATCCATGAAGATTCCTTTCGCAAGCCTCAGATCAGCTTTCAAGAAGTATTTTAAGTACTCTCCAGGTGTTTTCAAATGATTTTAATTCAAGTGCTTCTTCGGGAGTATGTATATTATGAAGATTTGGACCTATAGATATCGCATCTACTTTATGAGATATCTTTTCCTTTAACACACCGCATTCAAGTCCTGCGTGTATTGTTGAAACTTTTATCTCTATGCTATCTCCGTAAACCTTCTTCGCAGCACTGATGAAAGCATTTTGTAAGTCTGAATTTGGCTCGTAATACCATCCGGGGTATCTGTCATGTATACTGATTTCTGCCCCTATAAGCTTCGCAAGCCGCTTAAACTTATTTATCAGTGTATCCAGAAGACTTTCTGTGGATGAACGGCAAAGTGCAGTAAGTACCGCGTTGTCCGCACCAAGCTCAAAAATACCTATATTATCCGATGACTCAACAAATCCCTGCATATGCGGGCTATAGGTAAAGACTCCGTTAGGAGAAAGATTTAAAAGCGATATAAGAGCCGAACTGTCCTTAAGAGTAAGCATATCTTCCGTACATATTTTCGGACGGCCCACTCTCAGCTTGAACTTCCTGTCGTCCCTTCCAATTTCCGCCTTTATCTCTCTTTCGCATTCTTTGATTATCTCAAGCGAACTCTCAATATCATAAGAAGCTATTACTGCTTCGCATTCACGCGGAATAACATTATCCTTATTACCACCGCGGAAGGAAACAAGATTAAAAGGAGTTCTTTCATAAATTCTGTCAAGTATACGTCCCATAAGAACGATGGCATTTGCTCTCGGCAAATGTATCTCTGCTCCCGAATGGCCTCCCGCAAGCCCGCTAATATTTATTTTAATACATTTGTTCTGTGGAGCGATCCTTTCGAAAACATATCTCAGCTTTACACGCGCACCGCCTGCACAGCCTGCGGTTGCCTCGCCTTCCGCCTCACTGTCGAGATTTATAAGCTTGGTAGCCTTAACGTCGCTTCCGTCAAAACCGATAGCTCCGCTCATTCCCGTTTCTTCGTCAACAGTAAACAGGCACTCTATGTCGGGATGAGCAACGTCGTTTGCAGAAAGAAGATGAAGCATCATAGCTACCGCAACTCCGTCGTCACCGCCAAGAGTCGTTCCCTTTGCCTTTAAGACCCCGTTTTCCACATAAAGTTTCAACGGATCGTTTAAAAAATCGTGCTCGGTATCGGAATTTTTTTCGCATACCATATCCATATGTCCCTGGAGCATTATTGGCTCTTTGTCTTCATATCCCTCGGTAGCGTTCTTTTTTATAAATATGTTATTAAGTTCGTCTCTTCTGTACCATAAGCCTTCTTTTTTTGCAAAAGACTCTATATAGTCTGCAACTGCTTTCTCGTTACCCGAACCGCGAGGTATGGCAGAAATGTCCTCAAAAAACCTGAACATCTCTATAGGCTCATAATTTTCTATAATATATTTCATACACATATCACCTTAGATATTTTTCTTCATTATATATTTTATAACATTATTATTTTTTGTCAATACATATTTTTCAGCTTATATTTTTTTCATTGCTGTACAAATTAAATACTGTACAAATTACAGAGTTGATTTGTAAATTATATGATGTGTTTTTTGCTTCATATGATAAAAAAATATGCTTGGGGAAAAATGTGATGATGCAAAAGGCAAAAACTTCAAAAATATTCAGATCGATAATATTATCTATAGCTGTGCTCCTTTTATTCGGAACGTCAGCAGGTCTTGCAGTATACAGTATTCCAAACGATATCTCTGTTCTTTCGGGAACGGATGCAAACAATAATCTGGGATTTTTATCATCCGTTATAAAGCTCGATGATATAGGCATTCCCGTTTCCGGTTCGGAAGAAGGAAGCTACTGTATAGGAAATACTGTTTCAACTGCAAAAATATTTGGCATTATACCAATAAAGACCACAAACATTAAGGTTTATAAAAATATTAAGCTTTATCCGGGCGGGATGCCGTTTGGAATAAAACTTAAGAACGACTATGTTATAATAAATGCAATAAATGATGTTATGACAGAAAACGGTGCAAAATGCCCGGCGAGAGATGCAGGACTAAAGGTCGGCGATGCAATACTAAAGATCAACGGCAAAAAAATAAATGCGGTATCGGACGTAAGTGATATCATCGGTTCGGAAGAAAATCATACCGTTACTTTTGAAGTACAGCGCGGTGAAGACTTAATGTATATAAAAGTAGTGCCTATACGTGCAGAAGACGGTAAATCAAGGACAGGTATATCCGTTAAAGACAGTACCGCGGGTATCGGAACAGTAACCTATATCGACCCCTCCGACAATAGCTTTGCAGGACTCGGACACGGCATATGTGACCAAACTACAGGGGAACCGGTTCCGTTCAAAAAAGGCGATATCATGGAAGTAAATATCAACGGTATCAGTAAGGGAAAGATCGGGACGCCAGGCGAGATCAAAGGATACTTCACGTCCAAACGTTTGGGGTCTTTAAGCAAGAATATCGGCTCCGGGGTATACGGAACGCTTGACGAACTTCCGCACGGTATCTCAAGCGAACCCCTTCCCATAGGATTGAAAAGTGAAGTGAAGGAAGGTCCTGCGACCATATATTGTACGCTTGATAACGGTAACTTAAAAGAATATGATATCGAAATAAGTAAGATCAACAACGATAGCAATACTTTTAAAAATTTTTTGATAACTGTAAAAGATCCTTCCCTGCTTGAACTTACCGGCGGAATAGTGCAAGGTATGTCTGGGTCGCCCATCCTCCAAAATGGCCGAATTGTGGGAGCTGTAACACATGTTCTCATCAATGATCCGACCAAGGGGTACGGAATTTTTATAGAAAACATGCTTGAAGCAGCGAGATAAAATGAAAGCCGGGGTGGTAAGCCTCGGCTTTTTTTGGGTATTGTAAATCACTTCGATTCATTTACTAGTGATTCTGCTTTTAGTAAAACCTTTTGGTATCTTTCTTCATTTCTGACACGTACGAAACCATCCCAATTCATCTGCAT
>SVSF01000090.1 GCA_015064425.1 Oscillospiraceae bacterium
CCTCCCGGAGGGAGCCTTTCGTAAGTTTGCCTCATAAAAACAACACCACCAAAGAAAAATCCTTGGTGGTGTTCGTGTTTTCTCCGCTAAGAATGCAGACCGGAGGACCCCGTCTTTTTTATCAGCATTGTTTTATAAGTCTTATGAAGAATTCAGCGGCCCTTGCGGCAGCATCAAGTCTTATGCGCTCGTTGTTGCCGTGGATCGTTTTTCGCTCGTCGGAGCTCAGATCCATAGCGGAGAAACGGTATACGTGATCGGATATCTCTCCGTAATGGCGGCTGTCGGAACACTGTACCATAAGGTATGGCGATACGATGCAGCCCTCCCAGGTATGGGCTACTGCCAGAGCAACTTTATTCCATGCTTTGCAATCGGTCTCCGAAATGGGGCTGGGATCAAAGGAGGAAAAGAGCTCAAAATTTATCTTTTCGTTGTTTACCGTCTTTTTGAGTCTTGCTTCTGCGGATTTAAGAGTATCTTTGGGATTGAGTCTCAGATTTACCGTCATTGATGCTGCGGGCGGTATTACGTTGGGTGCAGAGCTGCCTTCAGCCTGAGTGAATGCTGCCGTGGTCCTTACAAGAGCGTTGAGCTCGCCTCCACTCTTTTTGCAGATCAGATCTATTACTCCCTTAAAGATCCAGAGATTTGCAAATATAAGACGGAATGGAAAGCTTGAACGGCGTCCGAGGGTATCAAACATTTTTCTTGCGGGAGCCGTTATATGCATAGGAAAGGGATGATCCTCAATATTGCAGCAGGCTTTCGAGAGGAGTCCCACGGGTGTGTGGGGAGCGGGTGCGGAGGCGTGTCCTCCCATTGAGGAGCAGGAGAGCTTTACGTTCATCATGCCCTTTTCAGCTATGCCGATAAGACCGCAGGCTTCCTTTACTCCCGGGAATACTCCTTCAACTACCCCGCCTCCTTCGTCTACCACAAGGGCGGGGCTGATATTATGCTCTTTGAACCAGCTTACAATGGCGGGAGCACCGGGACCGTTTATTTCTTCGCCTCCGGAAAAGGCGAGATATATATCGTTTTCGGGGACGAAGCCCTCTTTTATAAGCTTGTTTGCGGCATAGAGGATGCCTCCGAAGGTCACCTTTGTGTCAAGGGTGCCTCTGCCCCAGAGTACACCATCCTCAATGACCCCCTCGAAGGGAGGCTTTTCCCAAAGCTCCTCGTTTACGGGCACTACGTCGTAATGCGCCATAAGCACCGAGGAATCGCAGGAGCTTTTGCCCTTCCATTTAAAGAGAATGGCTCTTTTGTGTACGCTTATTCTCTCACACAGAGCGCACACCTCGGGATAGAGACGGGGAAGAAGCTCCTCAAGCTTTCTGAACTGTTCCTCGTCTTCTTTGGAGCTGTCGTAATATGATACGGTCTTACAGCGGACAAGCTCTCTTAACGAGCTTGTTATCTCATCCTTGTCGACCCATATCTCATCCCTTGGAGGAAGGGACTCTTTCTTTGGGCGGAACAGAGCCGCACTTATAAGAAGATAAGCGATAAACAGGGCTGCAAGGCACAGAATTATATAAAGCACTTCCATAGGTCTCTCCTTTTAAAGCATACCTTTTTTATACATTATTCTGCTCATACCAAGGGTGAAGAGAACGCTTACGGGTACCATTATTCCCACAGTGCCAGAGTCAAGGGCGGGAATAAAGATGAAGAGGATGAGCATAAGAACGATGGGGAGTACGGATATTTTGAGATTGCGTGAGATGAATACTACGCCGAGACCGCCGAAAAGCGCAGGTATCATCTGTGCGAAAGCGGGCTCAAGCACGGGAGAGTTGAGTATGGGTGTCAGAGGAACTATAAGAAGTACACCTAGGATTATTATAAGAGTGGTAACTATGCTGGATACGGCTATGGCAATAGTGGATACGACCTCTCCTTCCTCGGAGCTTGCTTTTACGCCTGCCTGCTCCAAAGCGTTAAGTGCGCAGGGGAGCTTAAGATTTGATATATTTCCCGTAACGAAGGAGAGGTATGATCCGCCCGCTCCCAGCATGGGAATGAAGGTGAAGGTCTCTACAACTCCCACAGCCCAATACATGGGTGCGGTGGCAACAAGACCGAGAAGGAGTGCCTTCCAGTCCGGAGCGGCTCCGAATATAATACCGATAACAACGGGGACTGCAAGAAGGACTATCATTACGCCTATATTCCAGATATTGCCCCAACGGTATACGTTTTCTATATATGATCTTTCGTTTTTCATATTATTTACCTCCTTAGGACAGCCACGAGCTTATGGGTATCGCACTTGCCATACCCGCAAGAAGGCTTATGGGAAGAGCGTAGTCGGATATGAAACTGAGTTTTTTTACTTTTACCAAGAGTCCGGAAAGTACCATTACTACGGCGGAGACAGCCATTACGAGAACCGGAATAAGTCCGCTCATATCGCCTTTGAATACGCTTGACACATCGCAGAATACGAAGCCGACGAAGGCGGAGATCATACCGATAAACATGGAAGCAGAGAATATGTCCGCCCATTTTGCATCTCTTTTTTCAAGGCTTATCATACCCGTGCGGAGCTTTTTGCAGAGGACGGGAACGAGCCATATCCCCACCATGATGCTGAGGGTCATAACGGATGCTACGGTAACGTATTGGGTCGCGTTGAGTCCTCCCGAGGTTCCCATTGACACGTCCATGGCGTTCATGGCGTTGCTTGCGGCAATAGCCTCATAGGACAGAGAGCCTACAACGCTGAGTCTGAGCCAGGGCAAGGGAATTCCGAGATCCTTTGAAAGGGCTATAACGCTTATTACGATAGCTACCGCAGGAGCGACTGTGAATACTGCGGCTGTCAGGGCTATTTTTCTGAGCTTTGTTTTTTCCATGCCCAGTGCAAGGCCTCTTTTCCACGCTTTTATGAGGAAAAACGCCGACTGTGCAAGGACGATGGCAATAACTGCCGCTACCACAATGTAGAGTATAGGTGAGTTTACGTTAAAATTCATATTAATCCTTCCTGTTCACTATTATTATTGCAACGACTGCTGCCACCACAAAAAGTGCCGCCATAATTATAATTGGGGGTCCGAAGGTGAATGCCATATTAATCCTCTCCTTTGAGTTTATTTGAAATGGGAAGAAAGCTTTCGGGGTTTATCTTCAAAAATTTTCTGTCGTAGGTAATAAGTCCGTTTATTTCGTCTTCTACGTCTGAAAGCTGAGTGTATACACTTGCGGAAAGTCCTTCTTTTTTTAAGGGTATCAGTTCTTCGTAAAGCTTTATAAGAGCTTTTTCAAACTCTTCCGTGCTTTCGGTCTTGCCGTAGCCGTAGGACTTTTTCTCGTTTGCCACGTGCCCCTCCGCTTTATAGGAATATCCGCCGAATTCGGATATGAAAAGAGGCTTGCCGCTATATTTTGCTTTAAGCTTTTTGAAGTATATATGACGGCTGTCAAAGTCCGTTTCACAACCGCTGAACCATCCCGATGCCGTGTCTATGGGACGGGTTGGATCAAGAGCTTTCAGCTTTCTGTAAGCTTCGCTTCCGCAGAACTGTCCCCATCCTTCGTTGAATATGGTATAGCAGCATACGGAAGGGAAGCATCTCAACTGTTCTGCGGTCTGCTCCATTCCTTCAAGAAAGGCTTTTCTTGTTTCGGGATCCTTATGCATATTTTTATCGGAGAGCTTTGTGATCCCAATAGTGGGAAGCGCCGTATCGCGGAAGAAGGAATAGTCTCCGTTGTTTACCATATCCTGAAATACCGCCATGCCGTGCAGATCGCAATAATAGTAAAAGATATCCGGTTCTGTTTTGATATGCTTACGGAGCATATTGAAGCCCAAGGACTTCATAGTAAGGATGTCCTTCTCAAAGCCCTTTTCCGAAGCGGGGGTGAAGATACCGTCGCTCCAATAGCCCTGATCAAGGACTCCGTGGAAGAAGTAAGGCTTACCGTTGAGACAAAGCAGCTTTAATCCTTTTACCTCTTTTATCTCAAGGCTTCTCAAGGCGAAATAGGAGCTTACGCTATCGTCTCCTGCATTTACCTTAAAGCGGTAGAGATAGGGGTCCTCGGGAGACCAATGGCGGGGAGAGGGCAGGATGAAAGCGGCCTCTCCGTTTTTTACGGGGAAGCGCAACTCGTTCTTATCTTCAAGAAGGATCAGCTCTCCGTCCTCAATGCCCGAGACGGATATTCTTACCGAGTCTCCGTCGGTATCGCAGCGAAGCCCTTTTATATATTTTTCGGGAACACTTTCCATCCACACGCTCTGCCATATGCCGCATACGGGGGTATACCACATACCGCCTCTGTCGTATCGCTGCTTTCCGTAGGGGAGAACGCGTTTGCCGAGTCTATCCCATACCTTGAGCTTAGCATATTTTCTTCTGCAAGTTCTTTTGTTATATCAAAGGTAAAATGATGGTATCCGCCTCTGTGGTAACCTATTTTTACGTCGTTTAAAAATACTTCGCACTCGGCATCCACCGCACCGAAGTGTAGAAGGACTCTGTCTTTTTTAAATCCTTCGGGGAGACGGAAGCTTCTTTTATACCAAAGAAAATGATCTTCGGAGGGGACCTCATCTATTCCCGAAAGAAGGGAGCCGGGGCAGAAGGGTACAAGTATTTTTTTGCCGTACTGCTCGCTGCCGCTGTGTGAGGTGCCGTATTCCCATTCTCCGTTGAGACAGAAAAATGAGTCTCGTACCATATGGGGTCGGGGATATTCACTGTGAGGGATACCTTGAAGCTTTTCTCCGTCTTCTGTATAAAGCTTTTTCAGTTCGTTCATATGGACTCTCCGTATGTTATTTCGCAGGAGAACATTCTGCCTTTTTCCTCGCTCATTCCTTTTATCTGTATCGTATCTCCTTCTGCTGAACTGTAAAAGTCGACAGGTTCTCCGCAGAGTATCTCATGTATATAGTCTGCTTGAAAGCTTTTTAAGGAGCCTTTGAGTCCGCCTATGGAGGAAAGGGCAAACTCTGCGTAATTTGTGTTATTGACGTGTCCGTTTCTGTCGATATGGCTCTCATCGGGGCATATCTTAAAGGGCTCTCCCGTATGCTCGAAATCGCGGAGGCGTTTTATGCGATCTTCAAAGCTCTTTTCTGTTTTATGCTCCATTTCGGGATACACGTTTTTCGTGGGAGCCAGCTTTCTTTCCTTTGCATCGATCAGCATCCAGCTTGAGGTGCCTTTTATAAGGGTCGCACCGCTTTCGTCGGATATAAGGTATTCGCGCTGAAATCCTATTCGGTTGGGGATGAGGGGCCAGGTATTGACCTTTACACTGTCTCCCGGTAAGGCTTTTTTGCATACCTCGTATTTTATAAGGGTGACTACCCAGAGAAAGCCTTTTTTCAGCATGGAGTCAAAGTCTACGCCCAAAATGGCGGCGTGTCCGTCCGCTGCTTTCTGAAAAAGCTTTAAGACCTCTTTGGGGACTATATTGCCGTGATCGTCGAAGAGATCTTCGGAAAGTACGGCACCGTAGCTGTATTCGTTCATTTTTCGAGCCTCTTTCGTGTGGTTTACATATATGATGATAGCACATTTTGAGGATATTATCAAGGAAGAGAGGGAAAAAGTATGCGGGTGTATACAAACAAAAAACCAACTACCGTAAGTGCGTGCACAATTAGCGGAGAAATCATAATTAGATTTGCGACTATGTTGTGAATTTGATTCGCAGTAAACAAATAATTAGCCCCGACAGATTTTTGAAGGTCTGCCGGGGCACATTTGTTCTGCTCGATAAATTGGAAATTGGTTATTCGTTTTAGTCTAGGGTAACAGAAGCCAATTGAACCCGCCGCGGAGCGAGTTTTTTCGGCTCGTTTCGGCGCGTCGTCCTCGCTTGATAGACATATTATCAAGCTTTTTTACGACGATACGTCAAAAATTTGCCTTCTAAAATCGGGTTCAATTGGCTTATGTTACCCTAAGATAAAAAACTTAAATTTGATTTTGGTTGTTTCTTTCTAACAGAGGAATTAATTCGGTCAAGTATTTATATTCAAGCATATCATTTGATGTAAATGAATCTACTTTATCTTTTATTTCTTCAAACAATTCAAAATAATCTTTTACTAAACCAAAATATATTTTATGTCCTTTAATAATTTGCTTTAAGCATAATTTTAATTGGAATGATTCGTGCTCTAATCTTATTTCATATTCATAATTCAAAAAGCTGAACTCTCCAATATCAGCTTCTTTTATTCTACAAAGCAAATTTTTAGCTATTTCTTTATCCGTATCATCAACTTTACCAAACACTTCATCAAGAAGTTTATATCTCTTGATATCAAAAATATTCATAAAAATGAATGCTACAACAACAAATGAATAAAACAAAATAGTTGATATCATCGCATGGCCGAAAAATTTCTGTGAATTAATAAGAGAAATTATATGATAGGCACCTAAAGATATTACGCCCAAAAGAAGGGTTATTCTAAAAACATTTGATGCTTTTTTATATTTCAAAATTTTATCCATTACACTCCCCTTTCTTTGTTCATCCATTAAATTCTTATTTATCGTTCTGTTTTATCGCCAGTTTCGCCTTTGTATTACAGCGTTGCAAGCAACGCCGGCTTCGGGCAAAGCCCATACCCCTTATTCCTCTGTGTATAATTCGTCGTAATACCAACGGATAGGGTTTTCGTAAATGTAATTCAATCGAGCTTCGTAATCCTTTATATTCCGTATCACGTGTTCAATAAAAGATTTTTGCCAAATAGGTTTACCAACCTTTTTTGTGATCGCTCCTTTGAACTGTTTCACCATGCGTTCCACCGTAGGGGCGACCTGTGGTCGCCCGTATTCATCGGCAGAAATAACGACCATTATGTGTAGGTGATTCGGCATAATTACGTAAGAATATAACGATACCGCAGGATACGTTTGATTCCAACGCTCCAATTCGTCTAACACTATGTTGCCTATATTGGATAATGGTAGATTTTGCGGGCGAACACAGTTCGCCCCTACGGAGTGCCAATCGAACACCTGTGGGTCAATCGATCCATTCCAAAAGTAATTCTTTCTGTTTTCCGTACAGATGGTTACAAAATAT
>SVSF01000091.1 GCA_015064425.1 Oscillospiraceae bacterium
ATCCAATCCAGTTTTCCAAAGTCTCCATACTAAAATCTCCAAGAGCCTTTTGATAACAAGCAAAAGCATTGGGATAATTTTCTTCCATCCATTTCAAAGATTTTTTCGGGCCCCGATAAGGATGGTGCATGACATCACAGTAAATCTCCAAACTATCAATCAATACCCAATGCCATCGAAACATTCCCTCTGCATCGCATCGTTTTATCCTTGCAAGCATTTTGATACACCAATCGATACTGGCGTCAATTTCTGATTTTGATTTTTGTGGGCGGTTTTGTAAATAGGACATCACTTTCATTAGAAGTGTTTTTCCCAGTCCATCACTATCCGCAATAATCTTCCCATCGAGAATTTGAACAAAATCATTACAATCATAGTTTCCATCAAAATAAGAAGCAGGATATACGAATACATCCAACTGAATGCCGTTGACAAACGATGTATCGTGGCATTCTTCATAGTCATTCGAAATAACCAACGCATCAAAATCACTGTTCATATTGTTTGTACCGTTGGCATATGAGCCATAAAGGATGATAGAAAGGGGACTGTATTTTTCCTTAATGTATTCAATAACCTGTTCCAAGGAAATCACCTCACCAAACTCTTATTTAACGATTTGTTTTATCGCAAGTTTCACCTTTATATTACAAATGTATGGGGCAAAGCTCCCCTTAACGTTAAAGCTCCCTTTGGGAGGGAGCTACCGACGAGGTCGGGTGAGAGAGTGTGCGCCACAATGAAGTTAGCACAAATCTAAAGCCACGTGGACTCCTTCTGTCACGCTCCGCGTGCCCCATTCCTCTCAGAGGAAGGTTTTTCTTTACCCTAATATAGCGCAAATCAGCAGAGAAAACAATTTCTCTGCCGAAATTTGCAAACACCATTATGAGAATCCTCATAAACTCGTCTTTTTTATTTTACTTTATCAAGATATTCATCTTCAATAAGGACGGGACATCCAAAACCTCTCTTATAGCAAGAGACGTAGTCGCACAGCCACTTGTAATATTGATCTCCGTGACCACCCTTCATAGGCTCGATATCACGGCTGTATTCCTGATTAAAGTTATCCACAAAGGCATATCCGTAGCCGTCAACCTTTAAAAGTTGTGCCGCCCACTCGTTCCACCAGGTCAAAACGAGTATTTTAGGATGAACATCAAAAGCATTTTTCCATTGGCTATACCAGAAGGTACCTCCCTGCCTTCCGTGAGCATCGGGGGCGGTCATATATGAGTTCTGCATAGCCACAGATACGGACATCTGTTCGGGTTTTCCATCTTTATCCTTGGAAAGTGCTATCTTATTTTTAAGTTCAAGGTAAGACCACTGACCCGATTTTGCCGTTCCACGCAATCCGTAAAGTCCTCTTATGGTAAACTTACTGTTTTCATATTTGTTGAATTCCCATTCAAGTATCAAGGGTTTATCATTCCAATATACGAAGCAATCCTTCCATTCCTCGCGGTTATAAAAATAGGAATACGCCGCATCAAAAAGCGTACTGTTATTGAACCACATTACTACGTACGGAGTTCCAAGTCCCTCTTCACGCATTTCCATTATAGTCTCAAGAAGTGCTTTCATAGAGACGTATATATAGTTGTTCCATATTTCCGTTCCCGGAGCATATATATAGGTAGCGTAGGAGAAGTCAAGAATTATAAAGTCAACGTCAGCCTCATAAAGCATAGTCATATTGTTTCTGACCGCTTCTTTGTCAGATGAACGGTAATAGCCCTGAGCAGGTTCTGCCCAATAGTGAAAACCGGGAGAGTTATTGAATGCCTTCCCACGCTCGTCCACGAAACCGTTTTTAGCAGTAAAGGTATGTGTCTTAAGAATCTCCGTAACGTTAAGTGCAGATGTTATCTTCCCGCTTCCCTTGGAGTTTATGGCGTCAAACCACATTGAGTAGCAGATTCCCACAAGGTCCGTTCTGTCGGTAATATCAAGACCGAGAGACTTGCCTTCGGGAGCTGTGGCAACTATCTCTTCTTCGGTTACTGTCTCACCATCCGACGCGGCAATGATCTGCATCCGGTCCACAGTAAAGCCGCCCTTGTTTCCGAAAAGCGAAAAATCGCTTCCCTTAAATACAAACTTATTTACTCCGCCGCGGTATATCTCATCTCCGCTTTCATTATATGCGCACAATTCTTTTCCGTCGATCTGCGTTCTCATTATAAGCTTTTCATTTATGTATATATACACCTTAAAATCGGGAGTAGCTATAATATCAAGCTTTATATCTCCGCTTAAAGTGCCCTCTTCAAGCTTCAAGGTAAAATTGCCCTCGGGCCATTTCCACGCATTTTCCGTAGAACCGTATATTCTTATTTCGGAGGTCTTATCGTTAAACGAAAACCAGAGTCCGTCTCCATATTTCTCGGGAGTGCTAGTTATGAGAGTAGTTACGTAACAGCCGATAAATGCAGATTCCTCCGGTTTTTCGCTTTTTGCGTTTATTGATAGCTCTGCGGAAAGCTGGAACTGCTTATGCTGTTTTATCTTTTCGTCGGGAGTGGGCGCCCATATAGCGGAATATCCGCTTGACATAGGTACCTTAAGCTTTCCTTCGTTTACCTTACAGAAACGCTTGTCACTCTGTATGGCATTTCCGTTCGCGTACACGTCCCCGTCTTCAAAATCGGAGTAGAATATTACCTTAGTACCGTCATCTCCATCCGACATAAGAGAACCGATCTTCGAGTCATCATATTCCTTTATTTCACGGCTTACCGTCTTTTTTTCGTAAGTAACACCGCTCTCCCATCTGACGTATCCGTTATCTGTCTCTTGCTCAGTCTCCTTCTCGGTTTCCGTTTCCGTACTACTATCCGTTTCGGAGCCTCCGTCGGTACTCAACTGCTCTTTTTCTCCTCCGCATGCGCCGAGAACGGATAAGCTTGAAAAGAGTATAGCAAACAACATTAATAAGCATAAAGATCTGTGAAAATATTTTTTCATTGTCCCCTCCGAAAATCAAAAATATATTTCTATACTCTCATAATATCACGGCGGAGAAATAGAAACAAGGACATTTTTTGACTAAAAAAGTGTCTTTATTTGTTCAATACAGCCCCTTTAATTATAAAGCTAATTTACTATTTCGAAAAAAAAAGGAGCGATTTTTGACTTGCACTCCGTAACGGTGTAAATTGACTTTCAATTTACCGCCGACTGTGCATGCCGTCCATCGCTCCTTTTTATAAAGCATTAAGGTCTTAAGCCCATACCGCCTTCGAGAGTAAGTGTTTCACCCGTAAGATACTTGAAATCCGGATTTGCAAGCTGTACGCAAACTCTTCCGATCTCCTCTTCGGGATCGCCGTAATGACCCATAGGAGGCATCTTTACGTTAGCCTTGAAAGCTTCGGGGTACTGATTCTGGAAATTCTCAAGCTGTGCCGTCCAAGCGATAGGGCAAATAACGTTTACGTTGATGCCGTCTCTTCCCCATTCGGTAGCGGCAACACGGCTGAGACCTCTGATACCTTCCTTTGCAGCCGCGTAAGCGCACTGACCGTAGTTGCCGAAGAGACCTGCTCCGGAAGCAAAGTTGATAACGCTTCCCTTAGATTCCTTAAGATAAGGATAGCAAGCCTTCATATAGTAGAACGTGGCATAGAGACCGGAATATACCGCAAGGTCGAACTGCTCTGTACTGTGATCTGCAAGTGTAACGCCGGAAGCCGATGCCTGAGCGTTGTTGATAAGCACGTCAACACTACCGAAAGCCTCAACCGCCTGCTTAACTACCGATGCGGCAATAGCAGCATTGTCAGCTCCCGCAGAAATATCTGCCTGAACGGGAAGTACTTTAACGCCGTAAAGTCTTTCAAGCTCTTCTTTTGCCTCGTTAAGCTTGTTTACATTTCTACCGGTAATTACTATATTAGCGCCTTCCTTTGCATATGCGGTAGCAATACCATATCCGATAGATCCGCACTTTCCGTTGGAAAGAAGAGATCTTCCTCCACCTGTAATTATAACTGTTTTATTAGTCAAAAATCCCATTTTTAAACTCCTTATATGTTATTGATATATTTGTATTATACCCTTTTGCGTACATTTGTCAATAATTCAGCCGTTATTAATCATTTTTACTGTATTGCTCAAGGTATTTTTTTACACTTCTCGTCATTTCTCTTGAAAAATCAGAATTGTATTTTCTCTCACAGAAAGCCTTTATCCAAGCGCCGTAGTCCTTACCCCTACAATTTTTTGTCAGCATTCCCTCAAGCTCTTCCGCGTTTAGTCTGCGGTATCCGTTTTCGTGTACAATGTACTTAAGTTCTGCTCTTTGGGGTTTTTCCCGCTTCAACTGCTGTTCGGTAGGATATCCGAAGACCAGCATTGCCGCAGGAAAAACGTACTCGGGAAGATTTAAGATCTCTCTTTGAATCTCTATATTTTCCATTATGTCTCCAATATAACAGGAACCTATGCCTAACGAATGAGCTGCCATAACGGCATTCTGAGCCGCAATAAGAGCATCACTCACAGCAAGCAGCAGATCTCCCTCTCCCGGAGCTCTTGGATCACAATCCGCACTTTTGAACGCTTCGTACCATTTGAGACAGTCGGCACAAAATATAAGCGTGAGCTTTGACTCGGCAATAAACGGTTGGTTATCGCAGGATACGCTGAGCCTCTTAAGCTTTTCCTCATCCGTTATACGTATTATTGTATAAAGCTGCTGATTTCCCGCCGTAGGAGCCATAGCGGCAGAAAGCAATATCTCCTCTACATATTTTTCGTCTATTTGCCTTTCGGTAAATACCCTTACCGACTTTCTTTCAATAAGCTGCTTTATTACCTCGTTCACTTTATATTTCCTCACTATACGTAAAGCTTTCCCAGGGAATATTAACCTCAGACTTGTCCGTAAGTATCTCATCAATGTGCAAAAGCAAAGGAAAATCCTCTTTTCTCAGAACACCCTTTTCAATGTTCTTCTTAACGGCTCTTGCAACTCTTTCGGAAACTACGAGAGACTCAAGAGTAACGCCCTTAAGCTCTGCCTTCGCTCGGTCGATATTAAGCCCTTTACCTAAAAGTATACCAACAAGTCTGGTACGTCCGCCATATACCGTAACGTAAAGATCTCCAAGCCCCACGCAAAGATTGTTAAGTGTTAATGCGCCCTGAAATTCGAGCAGTCTGTACATTTCTCTCGTTGCCTGACCAAACACCGCTGCCTGAGAGTTATAGTGGAGAGCATCATCCTTAAAATTCTTTCTGTTAAGACCGATAGTAAGAGCAATTCCGAGGGCATAACCGTTCTTTAAAGCTACAGCACTTTCTACTCCCACTACGTCATTGGTAATACTAATATGATAATAGTCTGTCTCCATAGCAGCTTTCAATCTTTTGAGTGCTTCCGCATCATTTCCGCAAAAGCTGACCTCAGTTTGATCGTGAGCCACCAGCTCATAGCTTGTACATGGTCCTCCTACTGCACAAAGAGACAGTTTCTTTCCCAAGCTTTCAAGCTTCTGCTGCCATATGTGAGGATAAGTAAGAAGCTTACCGTCCTCAGTATCCATAAGTCCTTTTGTAACCGTAAGCACTGTTGTACCGTCGGAAATTTCGGAAAGCACTTCGTTCTTGAACCAATCCACACCGAAACTGCTGACTCCGCCTATTACAAAGTCTGCGCCCAACAGAGCCTCCTTCAATTTTTCAATATGGAAAAATAAGACTCCTTTGGGAAATTCTCTGTCAAATTTCGGATGCTTATTTTCCTTAAGGCAAGCATCAATTATTTCCCTATCAAGGTGAGTACCTACAAGTCTTACTTCGTTTCCGTTTTCTCTTGCGGGAAATGCCAGGGCAGAACCCATCATACCTGCTCCGACTATTGTTATTACAGACATTATTAAAACTCCTTTATTTACAGGCAAAGATCTATCTGTTTATTCCAAACATCATAAGTACAAGAGGTACGCTTAAAATAGCAAGTACGTTTGATATAAGTGCAAGACCTGCTCCCGCCTCGCAGTTTTCTCCTGCATTCTTTACAAAAATTATAGTATTGAGTCCGCAAGGCATACAGTACAACAACACCGCATTTCTCAAAACTACAGTATCATTTAACGGAAGAAGCACCAACCCCATAGCAATAGGAAGAAGAACAAGACGCATAGCGGAAACTATGTACAGTTTGGGATCCTTTAGCGACTTTTTGATACCGTACTCCGACACTACGATTCCAGTAAGAAGCATACTTACGGGTGCCATACATACGCTTGCACTGTCAAGGAACGACATTGCCATATCAGGAATATATCTGCCCATTTCCGATATTCCCACTACAGCACCCAAAACCAGGGATACCATTATGGGGTTGATCAGATTTCTCAAAGTAAAACGCTTTCTTGACAGATTGCAATACCCGTATGTGTATGTATATACAGACATAGGAATAGCAAACATAATAGCATTCATAAGACCTAAAGGTCCGAATAAAGTCTCCGCAAAGCTATATCCCATATAGCTGAAATTGGGGATTATCAAAGAATACTCAAATATCGCCCTTTCTGTCTTATCCTTTGTCAAAAGCTTTGATCCGAAAAACGAAAGAACAGATATCAAGAGCAGTATCACGAGAGATATTGATATTAAATTAATATTTTCGCTGACATACTTAACCGTGCAATAACAAGCAAAGGTCTTGAATATACCCGCAGGAAGAAAAATATTTACAAGCAATTTCGATAGCATAACAGAGTGATCCTGCTTTACCGACCCGCATTTTGCAAGAATAAAACCTACCGCGGCAAAAGCAAATAGAATCACGACTTGGCTAATGATCACATACATATCTGCGTCTCCTTAAAAGCAGAGGGATAAGTCGAGCCCCACAGTACGCTAATTATTATACATCACTTTTTATTTTCTGTAAATAAGCAATTTGAAGCCAAAAAAGATCCTCTTGCGGTACCTGCGATAAAGCAGTATTTTACTTCTTATCAATGTAAAGTACTGCTTTATCTATTTAACAATGAATTGATAATTAAAAAAAAGAAAAATTATGCTATAATAAAATC
>SVSF01000092.1 GCA_015064425.1 Oscillospiraceae bacterium
CCCTTACCGTTGGCCGTAAGACGTATAAAGGCGATACCGCCTCTTTGTATTTCAACGGTAATGCTTGTTGCACCTGCGTCAATGGAGTTTTCCAAAAGCTCCTTTACGGCTGATGCCGGTCTTTCGACTACCTCTCCGGCGGCTATTAAATTGGCTACCTGAAAATCAAGAATATTGATTATGCCCATAAGGTGCCTTCTTTCATTCTGCTAATTTTTTGAGTTCATAGAGGAAGGTAAGTGCTTCTATCGGTGACATGGTATCGATATTGATCTCTAAAAGCTTATCTCTCAGCTGCTGTTCCGCAATATCGGCAAAGCTAATGGCTACAACACCGTTATTATTGTTAGGAACTGTTTCTCTGTGCTCTGAGGCGGGTGCAGAGGAGACGAGGCTCTCAAGAATCACTTTTGCTTTTTTGATTATCTCGCTCGGGAGTCCTGCGAGCTTGGCTACTTCAATACCGTAGCTGTCGTCAGCGGCGCCTCTCAGTATCTTTCTCAAGAATATAACGTCATCGCCTTTTTTCTTGGCTGCAATGTTGTAATTCTTTATGTCGGATCTCTCGTTTTCAAGATTTGTAAGCTCGTGATAGTGAGTGGCGAAAAGAGTCTTTGCTCCTATTTTATTGCCTGCAGTATACTCGCAAACCGCTTTGGCAATGCTCATACCGTCAAAGGTACTTGTTCCGCGTCCTATCTCATCGTATATGATAAGACTTCTTTTGGTGGCGTTTTTGAGTATATATGCGACCTCGTTCATTTCGAGCATAAACGTGGACATACCGGATGCCAGATCATCCGAGGCACCTACCCTTGTGAATATCTTATCTACTATGCCTATTCTGGCTTCGTTTGCCGGAACAAATGAACCTGTCTGCGCCATAATGCAGATAAGTGCGACTTGACGCATATAAGTTGATTTTCCTGCCATATTTGGACCCGTAATAAGCATTACCTTGTTTGAATTTGTGTCAAGCAAGGTATCGTTGGGAACAAAGTAACTGTCCTTCATATATTGCTCGACTACGGGATGTCTGCCGTCCTTTATAACGATCTCTTCCCCGTAATCAACTTCGGGTCTTACGTAATTATTGGCAGCGGCAGCTTCTGCAAGGGAATAGTAGACATCAAGCTTTGCAAGCTGCTCGGCGGAGTTCTGTATGCGCTGATAGCAATCGGCTATCTTTTCTCTTATTTCCTGGAAAAGCTCGTACTCAATTGCGGAATCCTTGTCCGCTGCACCGAGTATTTCCGACTCTATTTTTTTGAGCTCTTCGGTAATAAAGCGCTCGCCGTTTACAAGGGTCTGCTTTCGTATATATTCATCGGGAACTTCGGAAAGATTTGAATTTGAAACCTCTATATAGTATCCGAATACTTTGTTGTATCTTACCTTGAGATTCTTTATTCCCGTTTTTTCTTTTTCTCGGTTTTCGATGTCTTTTATATATTCCTTGCCGTTCCTCAAAAGGAGATTGCAATGGTCTACTATCTCGTTATAACCGTCCTTTATAAAGCCGCCTTCGCGTATGTTTGCAGGTGGCTCTTCCATTATAGCACGGTCTATCATATCTATAACGTCGCTCATGGGATCTATTCCGTCACGTATTCCGCAGAGCTCTTTTGCATTTGCCCCTTTTAAAAGCTCTTTGGCTGGAGCAAGCTGCATAAGTGTTGAGTAAAGAGAACGCAGGTCTCTCGCATTTGCGGAACCGTATACTATTCTTGCCATAAGACGTTCAAGATCCAAAACCGGTTTAAGCACTTCTTTTATATCATCTCTGAGCATGATATCACCGAGAAGCTCTTCGACTGCATCTTGTCTGTCGGATATCTTCCTTGCATTTACAAGAGGGAGCCTCAGCCAGTTCTGCAACAGTCTTTTGCCCATAGCGGTCTTAGCATGATCCAGCACCCAAAGAAGGGAGCCTTTTTTCTCCTTTGAACGCATGGTCTCGCAAAGTTCAAGATTACGGCGTGTATTCATATCTATTCCGAGGTACTGACCATCGGAATAGATGTTTATTGACGTAAAGTTGGAGGTGTCGGTCTTTTGCGTATCGTTTATGTATGAAAGAAGCGCACCTGTGGCGGAAACGATATCCGGATCTTCAACGGATACCTCGGATATGTTGAGACCGAAGACTCTGGAATATATCTCGCTGCACTCGGTAATACCGAAACTTTCGAAGGCGTCGTTTACAAACATATCGTTCTTTATGCTTATATAGTCCATAAGCACAGGAACTGTGTTAAGCTTTACGTTGAGGATCATTTCTTTGGGACGGTACACCGCGAGCTCGTTTATTGCTTTTTGTATATGGTTGGGTGTTTCGACCTTCGTTGCGGAGATCTCTCCCGTTGATATATCTGCGAAGCAAAGACTTGCACTGTTTTCCGTAAGATAAACGGAGCAAAGATAGTTGTTCTGTCCTTCGTTTAAAAGAGAACCGTCAATGACAGTACCGGGGGTGACGATACGTGTAACGCCGCGTTTTACGATACCTTTGGCTATAGCGGGATCTTCTATCTGCTCACAGATGACGACCTTGAATCCGTTATTTACAAGTTTGCCTATGTACGTATCCGCAGCGTGAAAGGGAACACCGCACATGGGAGCTCTTTCTTCTTCGCCGCAGTCCTTTCCCGTCAACGTAATATTTAATACTCTCGATGCAGTCTTGGCATCCTCGAAAAACATTTCGTAAAAGTCTCCGAGACGGAAAAACAGTATTGCATCTTTATACTGTTCTTTAAATTCGAGGTATTGCCTCATCATGGGCGTAAGTGCCATTTTTCACCTCTGCGCGTTATTTGTCTGCAAGTTCTCCGTATAGAGCGTAGGTCTCGGCGTGGGTTACAAGAACATTGCAATAGCTTCCTATAAGGGAATCGTCACCTTCAAAGTGGACGAGTTTATTTTTTTCTGTTCTGCCCGTAAGCTTATCGGAATTCGTTTTGCTTCTTCCTTCTACGAGAACGCTTATAACGCTGTCTTCATATATCTTATTTTTGTCTTTTGATATTTTACCCTGAAGCTCAAGGAGCCTTGTCATGCGGGATTTTTTTGCGGCTGCGGATACCTGATCCTTCATATCGGCAGCAGGAGTATTCTTTCTCTTGGAATATATGAAGGAGTATATGTTGTCGTATTCTACTTTTTCGAGAATCCTCAGAGTATCTTCAAATTCCTCATCCGTTTCTCCGGGAAATCCTACGATAATATCTGTGGTTATTGATATACCAGGAATCTTTTCCTTCATATAGTCAATGACCCGGAGATAGCTTTCCGAGGTGTAGTTTCTGTTCATTGCTTTAAGCACTCGGTCGTTTCCGCACTGTATCGGAAGATGGAACTGCTTTGCTATTCCGATCTTTCCGGGAAGCTTCGGATGCTCTGCCATTACGTCTATAAGGGAGAGGGGAACGTCCTTCGGGTGGCTTGTCATAAAACGGATAAGTATATCACCCTCAAGAGCGCATATATCTTCAAGAAGATCCTTAAAGCCGTAATTTTCATATAATCCCCTGCCATAGGAGTTTACATTTTGACCCAAAAGGGTTATTTCTTTGTAACCCCTGCTTGCAAGGTCATTTATTTCCGACAGAATATCTTCTTTTCTTCTGCTTCGCTCTCTGCCTCTTACGTAAGGCACTACACAATAGGTACAGAAGTTATTGCATCCGTACATGATGCTTACCCATGCCTTGAAGCTGCTTTCGCGTTTTACCCTAAATCCCTCGGTTATAAGCTGCTTGTCAGCCATTTCTGGATCGTTTAGATTGAAGGTACGCTTTTTGCTTATAAGAGCTTCGTAGAGTACTTCGGGGAATTTTCTCAAAGAAAAGGTACCGAACAGAAAATCAACGTAAGGATATTTATGCTTTATATCGTCTTTTCGGTGCTCTTGAGATACCATACATCCGCATATACCTATGAGCAGGGACGCTTTCTTTTCTTTCAGATGCTTGAACTGCCCTGTAATGGAAAGAGCTTTCAACTCTGCGTGCTCTCTTACCGCACAGGTATTTACTATAATGAGATCAGCTTCTTCGGGCGATCCTGTCTTTTCGTAAAGCATATCCTCTGCCATACCGTAAATAAGCTCGCTGTCAGCTTCGTTCTGCTGGCATCCAAAGGTCTCGATATATATAAACTTTTTGTTTTGTCCGTTAAAAGCCTTTACCTTTTCCATAAAGACAAGTTGCTCTTTGAGCTCTTTTTCATTAAGAGCTGCTGTTCTGATTTCTTTCATTATGCTTTCAGATTCCTTATTACATTAATATTATTATTGTAACATTTTTTGACTGTCAATACAAGTGCTTTTTACAAAAATAGATAGTGCACTCCGGAATAATTCTCGGACCTGGCTAAAGGCGAAAATCAAACTTTATTTGGATTATTTTATGGAAGAGCGAAATAAAAAACCAACCTTATTGGAATTTGTCAATAAGGTTGGTTGATTTTTAAATATGCCTTTACTTTTTGCACTGTTCAACAGCTTTCTTCAGCGCCTGGGCAAGTTGGTCAGAACAGGACGTGCTCTTGAAGCCGCAGGTAATACCGTCAAGTCTGCGTATGACTTCTTCTACTTCGAGACCTTCAACGAGACTGGATATGGCTTTAAGATTTCCGTTGCAGCCTCCGGTGTATTTAACGTTTTTAACTATATTGTCCTCTATGCAGAATTCTATCTGTGATGAGCAAGTTCCCTTTGTTCTGTATGTGTATTCCAAAATATTGCCTCCAATATGTATTTTTAAACATTATATCACGTTTAAAGAAAAAAATCTATATTTTTATCGAAAATGAGCGGGCAGACGTTGTGGTGGTTTATTTATATCTTTCGTATCCCCACCATTCGGGACAAAGAGCTCCGAGTCTTACGCTCTCTTTTTCTTCGTAACTAAGCATTATTTCGATGTTTTTGGCATAGCTGCCCAACTGCATCATAAATTCACGGCAGGCGCCGCAAGGAGCCCCGGTTTTTCCATCGGGCATTATTGCGATTACCTTTTCTATAATGTGTTCTCCGTTTGTGATCATATTTGCGATAGCATTTCTCTCTGCACACATACCGAGGGAAGAGCAGGTGTCTATGCACACGCCTACGTATATTTTTCCCGAAGAAGAAAGTACCGCTGCCGCAACTCCTCCCGCTTCAATAAATGGAGATAGCGTCCTTCCGTTTTGTATCTTTCTTGCTTCTTTATACATTTTGTCCCAAATATCCATTACTGTCCCTCCTTATCGGTAAATCCTCACAAACTGTCTGCTGATTTGTAACTCAGATCCATGCTCCTCGCGGATCATCCGTATTTTTTATTTGAATTATAACATAAGATACATAAGCATTCAATATTTCTGTTTTATAATTTTTTAGGTAAATATTATTGGATTACGTTAATGCATATGTTATGGTTGCGTTACAATAGGGACAAATAACTATTCCTGCCTTGCCTGATTCATCAAATGAGTAAGGCAAGGCAGGAATAACCATCATACCATACTATATAATGTTCTTGTAAAAAAAGGCAAAGTGTGGTATGATTTCTTATAAACTGGTATGATTTTTGGCGTACCATATTGAATTAAGTTTCATAAAGAATTGAGCGGTATTTTAAATGGAAAAAATTATTAACATTGAAAATCTAAGGAGCTTTGCATATTGCAATAATAATATTTGCAAAAAGCCGATTAAAGGTGTTGCCATATCGTTTTTCGGTTTGGGCGGTGCTATAATGTTTGATGAGGATACCGAAGACGGTATCAGATTTGCAGAGCAAGGAATACTTTATGTAGTGCCTTATCAAAACCCTTGGGCTTGGCAAAATAAGCAGAATATAGCCTACACAGATGAAATTATTGATGTGCTTTTTAAAGAATATGATTTGCCAGAAGATTTACCTATTGTATCAACAGGTGGAAGTATGGGCGGATTATCTGCACTTGTTTATATGGCTTATGCTAAGCGTACTCCTGTTGCATGTGTAGCAAACTGTCCTGTATGTGATTTACCTTATCATTTTACAGAGCGTCCTGATTTGCCGAGAACTTTATACAGTGCTTTTTTCAATTATGATTGTAGTTTAAATGAGGCTTTATCATCTGCTTCACCTTTTCATATTGTGGATAAAATGCCAAAGGAATCAAAATATTATATCTTCCACTGCGAAGAGGATATGGCGGTTAATAAGCAAAAGCATAGTGATAAATTTGTAGAAAAAATGAAGGATAGCCATAATATAACCTATTATGTAGTACCCGAAAGAGGTCACTGTGATTTGACAGATGAAATGCAAAAATTATATATAGAATGTATTATAAATTCTGTTACCGGGTGATTAAATGAAAGTAGTAATCGCGATAGATTCCTTTAAGGGTAGTTTAAGCTCCTTGCAGGCGGGCAGTGCTGTTAAAAATGCAATTTTAAGATTAGATAATAAAGCTGAGGTTTTAATAAAACCTTTGGCAGATGGCGGTGAGGGTACTGTTGATGCACTTTCTTCGGGCTTTGATTCTGAAATTGTAGAATTAACGGTTAAAGGTCCTCTTTTAAAGCCTGTGCTTGCTAAATACTGCATTTTAAAGGAAACAAATACTCCTGTTATAGAAATGGCAGCAGCATCGGGTATAACACTTGTTTCTAAGAATGAACTTAACCCTTTAGAAACCACCACCTATGGTGTGGGTGAGCTTATAAAGGATGCAATAAAAAGAGGTTGCAGACGTTTTATTGTTGGTATAGGCGGAAGTGCTACTAATGATGGCGGCACAGGTATGCTAACCGCTTTGGGTTATGAGTTCTTGGATAAAAACAATAATCCTATTGCTTTGGGTGCAAAAGGACTCAAGGATTTATATAAAATCAAAACCGATAATGTTATACCTGAGCTTAACGAATGTGAATTTAATATAGCCTGTGATGTAACTAACCCGCTTTGTGGAGAAAAGGCTGTAGTGCTGTGTTTGCTCC